>NZ_KE952599.1:0-33089 GCF_000466335.1 Aggregatibacter sp. oral taxon 458 str. W10330
GCTACGAGGAAGGACTCCATACGCATAGCGTATGTTTTTTATAACCAGACTTTGGTTGGCTATAATAAAAAAACAGGCTAATCAAGTTGATTAGCCTGTTTGCCATCCTAGGCGTTACTTCTTCCAATTCTTCAGCGCATCCGCAAAGGCATTACCCATTGCATTATTTGCTCGCGGATTGCTACGGTCTTGGCGGGCATTATCTGAACGCGATTTTGCGGATAAAGTGCGGTCAGATTTTCCGTCATTTTTCACCGCACTTTCATCTAAACGCATAGTTAATGCAATACGACGACGCGCCACATCCACTTCCAATACTTTCACTTTCACGACATCACCGGTTTTCACCACTTGATGCGGATCTTCCACGAATTTATCGCTGAGGGAAGAAATATGAACCAAACCGTCTTGGTGCACCCCGATATCCACAAAAGCACCGAAATTGGTCACATTGGTTACCGTACCTTCTAAGATCATGCCTGCTTTCAAATCCGTAATTTCTTCCACGCCCTCAGCAAAGGTTGCGGTTTTAAATTCACCGCGCGGGTCACGTCCCGGTTTTTCCAATTCTTTGAAAATATCCTGAACCGTCGGCAAACCAAATTGCTCATCAGTAAATTGTTTTGCATCAAGCTGGCGCACTAAACCGGCATTGCCCATTAAATCCTGAATAGATTGCTCTGTTGCTTGCAGGATTTTTTCCACCACCGGATAGGCTTCCGGATGCACTCCTGACGCATCTAACGGATTGTTGCCTGCGGCGATACGCATAAATCCGGCACATTGTTCAAAGGCTTTAGGGCCTAAACGAGGAACTTTCTTCAGTTGCTCACGGCTGTCAAAACGCCCGTTTTCATCACGATATGCCACGATATTTTGAGCAATCGTTTTAGTCATACCCGCCACGCGCGCCAATAGCGGCACAGAGGCGGTGTTGAGATCCACCCCTACGGCGTTTACACAGTCTTCCACCACCGCATCTAGTTTACGCGCTAATTGGCTTTGATTCACATCATGTTGATATTGTCCCACACCAATGGCTTTCGGCTCGATTTTCACCAATTCCGCCAACGGATCCTGCAAACGACGAGCAATAGACACAGCACCACGCAAGGATACATCCAAATCTGGAAATTCCTGTGCCGCCAATTCGGAAGCAGAATAGACGGAAGCACCCGCTTCGCTCACCACCACTGTTTGTGGTTTATGTTCTTTAATTTCCTTGATCACATCTTTGGCGAAACGCTCTGTCTCACGAGAGGCTGTCCCATTTCCGATAGCAATCAATTCCACGTTGTGTTGTTTAATTAATTGAAAAACAGACAACATCGCACGCTCCATCTGCCCGGTATGCGGATAAATGGTATCGGTTGCCAACAGTTTACCAGTGTTATCCACCACCGCCACTTTTACGCCGGTACGCAGCCCCGGGTCTAACCCCATGGTGTTCTTGGCGCCTGCCGGAGCAGCCATTAAAAGTGCGGTCAGATTTCGGGCAAATACATCAATAGCTTCATCTTCCGCTTTCTCACGCAAAGTCGCCATGAGCTCCGTTTCCAAATGCAACGCCACTTTAATTTTCCATGTCCAAGCAATCACTTGCTCACGCCATTTATCCGCCGGCTGACCAGTGAAACGAACACCTAAATAATCACGAATAATCTCTTCACAATAGCTTTGGCGACTGCCCTCTTCCGCTTCCGGATCTGCATTTAAACTTAACTGTAAAATGCCTTCATTGCGACCACGGAACATCGCCAAAGCACGATGAGACGGCACATTTTTAAGCAGCTCTTGATGATCAAAATAATCTTGGAATTTCGCACCTTCCGCCTCTTTGCCCTCAATCACCTTAGAAACAATCAGCGCATTTTTACTTAAATAATCGCGCACTTTCGCCAATAATCCGGCGTCTTCGGCAAAACGTTCCATCAAAATATAGCGCGCGCCATCTAATGCAGCCTTAACATCTGCCACCCCTTTCTCTGCATTCACATAATCAAGTGCGGTGGTTTCCGGTTCTGTTTTTGGCTCGTTCCAAAGTAAATCTGCCAATGGCTCAAGCCCCGCCTCAATGGCAATTTGGCCTTTCGTACGGCGTTTTGGTTTAAACGGTAAATACAAATCTTCCAGCTCAGTTTTACTTTGCGTGGTTTGGATTTTGTCACGCAATTCATCCGTTAATTTGCCTTGTTCCTCAATGGATTTCAAAATGGTTTGGCGGCGGTCTTCCAATTCGCGTAAATAAATTAAGCGGGTTTCAAAATGACGTAATTGTGTATCGTCTAGGCCGCCGGTGGCTTCTTTACGATAACGGGCAATAAAAGGAATCGTGTTGCCATCATCTAATAATTGAATGGCGGCAAGAATTTGACTATCGCGTACATTTAACTCTTGCGCGATAAGTTGGCTAATCTGCTGGTTTAACATGATATGTACTTCTTAATAATGAAAAAACGGGCATAGCATACTGTTTTTGCGCAAGAGGCTCAAATGTTTGTTCCTTTTTCGGTATAATTTTACGGCAATTGAGGACAGGATGATGGCAAAGTCAAATTACATTACCCGACAAGGCTGGAATGTGTTGGATCGGGAATTAAAATTTTTATGGAAAGAAGAACGCCCGCAAGTCACACAGGCGGTATCTGATGCTGCCGCATTGGGCGATCGCAGTGAAAACGCGGAATATATTTACGGTAAACGCCGCTTGCGGGAAATTGATCGCCGTGTACGCTTTCTCACCAAACGGTTGGAAGTGCTACAAATCGTGGATTATTCGCCAAAGCAAGAAGGCAAAGTATTCTTTGGCGCCTGGGTGGAATTGGAAAATGAAGATGGCGATATCAAACAGTATCGCATTGTCGGTTGTGATGAATTTGATCCGGCAAAAAATTGGATTTCCATTGACTCACCGGTAGCTCGCGCCTTAATAGGCAAAGAACAAGATGATGAAATTACCGTAGAAACCCCTTCTGGTAAAATCCAGTTATATGTAAATCGTATTTGGTATGAAAAGGGGTAGCCAAGGTAAAGTGCGGTCAATTTTCTTCGCATTTTACGCATTGAGATAAAATTGATATAAAAACATTGAGATAAAAAATCAACACCTTTAAAAGGAGAGTTATGAAAGAAACAATCGTTGCTCAAGCTACTGCGCCGGGGCGTGGCGGTATTGGCATTTTACGTGTATCAGGCCCGAAAGCCACTGATGTGGCACAAGCGGTATTAGGAAAATGCCCCAAACCACGTATGGCAGATTATTTGCCCTTTAAAGATGCTGATGGTACCGTGTTAGATCAAGGGATTGCATTATATTTTAAAGGGCCAAATTCCTTTACCGGCGAAGACGTGCTTGAACTTCAGGGGCATGGCGGACAGGTCGTATTAGATTTATTGCTAAAACGGATTTTGCTGATTGATGGCATTCGGCTGGCGCGTCCGGGCGAGTTTTCTGAGCAGGCATTTTTGAACGATAAATTGGATTTAGCCCAAGCGGAAGCAATTGCCGATTTAATTGATGCCAGTTCCGAACAGGCCGCACGTTCAGCACTCAAATCGTTGCAAGGCGAGTTTTCCAATAAAGTGAATCAGCTTGTGGATTCTGTCATTTATTTGCGTACTTATGTCGAGGCGGCGATTGATTTTCCGGATGAAGAAATCGATTTTCTTGCCGATGGTAAAATTGAAGGCCATTTGAATGGCATTATTGCGCAGTTGGAGCAGGTTCGTGCTGAAGCGAAACAAGGTTCTATTTTGCGTGAAGGGATGAAAGTGGTCATTGCTGGTCGCCCTAACGCTGGGAAATCCAGTTTATTGAATGCTCTTGCCGGACGTGAAGCAGCCATTGTCACAGACATTGCCGGTACCACGCGGGATGTGTTGCGCGAGCATATCCACTTAGATGGCATGCCATTACATATTATTGATACTGCCGGGTTACGTGATGCGACAGATGAGGTGGAACGCATTGGTATTTCGCGTGCATGGAATGAAATTGAACAGGCGGATCGTATTTTATTGATGCTGGATAGCAGTGATAGCGAGCAAGATTTAGCTAAAGTGCGGTCGGAATTTCTGGCAAAATTACCGAACACTATTCCGGTTACCATTATTCGCAACAAAGCGGATTTAACCGGTGAAACGGAACGCTTATATGAGCAAGACGGTTATACGGTCGTCAATTTGTCCGCAAAAACTCAGCAAGGCGTGGATTTATTGCGTGAGCATTTAAAACAAACGATGGGGTATCAAACGGGGATCGAAGGGGGCTTCTTAGCTCGCCGTCGCCACTTGGAAGCCTTAGAACAGGCAGCACAACATTTACAGACGGGACACATTCAATTAACCCAATTCCATGCCGGTGAATTGTTGGCAGAAGAGTTGCGTATGGTGCAAGATGCCTTAAGTGAAATTACCGGTCAGTTTACCTCTGATGATTTGCTCACGAATATTTTTAGTTCGTTTTGTATCGGGAAATAGAGGCAAAGTGCGGTCGTTTTGGGTGGCGTTTTAGGTATTAAAACGGCTCATCGGGAACGATAAAAGAAGTGGACTACAACAAACTTCACATACTGAAGAAAGTGATTTTCCTAGTTAGAAAATCTAAAGCCCCTACTCCTACTAGAAATTTGTTGATAATATTATAAACCAATATATAATATGTGCACTTACAAAAATAGGAGAGTCATCATGGAATTCAGCTTTAGTTTAAAAATTAAAACCACAAAAGAAGATGCGTGGAATTACTATGCAAATATTGAAAAATGGTATCACTGGGAAACCGATTTAAAAAATATAACACTGAACGGAAAATTCGAGACGGGTTCATATGGAACGATGGAACTTGAAGGGATGCCTCCCATGGAATATCAACTTACTCTTGTAAAACCTTTTGAAGAATTTTGGGATAAGACAGAGACACCTTTTGGAGATATCCTTTTCGGTCATCAAATAATTAATAATCATGACGGAAGTGTAAATATAAAACATACTGTAATTTTAGAAAATGAAGATGAGCAACATTTAGACTTTTTAAAACACGTTTTTTCAGACGTTCCACAGTCCATATTTATCCTAAAAAATCTCTTAGAAGAATAAGGTAATTGCTATTTGTTTATCTCGAAATATAAAGACGACTCAGAAAAATCAACCGGCTTGTTATTTATGAGGGTGTACAATAAATGGCACCTCATGATAAAAAAGGAGCTAAAGAGAATAAATCTGACACACCCTCAATTTGTTGTTCTGGCTTCTCTTGCTTATCTATCACAAAACGAGAACGAAGTTACACAAGTTATGATTTCAAAACTCTCTGAGATAGATGTCATGACGGTATCTCAGATACTGAGTTTATTAGAAAAACATCATTTTGTAGAAAGAAAAGAACACTCAAGAGATACCAGAGCAAAAGTTGTTATGTTGAAAAAAAAGGGAGAAGAAATATTAAAAACAGCTGTTCCGTTAGTTGAGAAAATTGATGAGTTATTTTTTGGAAAACTAAATAGTCATGAAGAACAATTTAAACATTTTCTCATTAAATTAAACAAAGAATAAGAAATATTTTTTGTAACCTATAGGAATATAAATTCTGATATTGCCATATTATATATTTAGTCATTTAAGTCAATTAAGATCAAACGCTGTTTCAAATGTTCTTGAATTTGCCACAGGAGCAGAAAAAAGTGGTGCGTGAAGTGATTATGGCGATGGATAAGGCGTATCGTTCAAATAAATAAATGTAGAAGATCACGCGGATCTTCTACATCAGTAAGACAATAAAATTATACTAACAAGCCTGCCGCTTTCACTACCACATGAATGGCGCGTTCTTCCGTGGATTGAATCGTCGCCTCATTCGGGATTTCTTGTTGGGTGCGGTTGACGATAGCGCCTGCGATCATGCCGGCACGCAAACCCATGGCAGAGCACATAGTGAACAAGGTGGCAGACTCCATTTCATAGTTCATCACGTTCAATTCTTGCCATTGTTTTAATGAACCTTGGAAATGACGATAAATTTTGCCGGTGTAGGTGTCATAACGTTCTTGTCCCGGGTAGAAAGTATCTGAAGAGGCAGTGATACCCACATGAACGGCATCTCCGACCTCTTCTTTAGCGACTTTGTAAAGGGCTTCGGTACATTCAAAGTTTGCCACTGCCGGATATTCCAATGGCGCGAAATGTCGGCTGGCACCATCAAGACGTACCGCCCCAGTCGTGACTAATAAATCACCAACGTGAATGTGCGGTTGGATGGCTCCGGTTGTGCCGATACGTAAGAAAGTACGCACACCGAGTTGGGCTAATTCTTCTACTGCGATGGAAACCGATGGTCCGCCAATACCGGTGGAACATACGACCACGGCGTGTTCCTCAATATAGCCGAGCCAAGAGGTAAATTCACGAGTGGCAGCGAGGAATTTTGGGCGATCCAATAAACGCGCAATGCGTTCCACACGCTCCGGTGCGCCCGGGACGATGGCTAATTTAGCCCCATCTAACATGGCTTTCGTTAATCCTAGGTGAAAGACTTCTGACATAACATCCTCCTTTTTTGTTCTTTGTTTTTTACGGTTTAATATCACGCAAAATCGGATTCTGCATGGAAATTAAGGTTTCTGTGGATTGAATCTCATCGATTAACTGAATTTTAGCAGATAAGACTAAATGCAGTTCGGCAATCGTGTGTGTCATGACTTTAATGAAAATGGAATAATTGCCGGTGGTGTAATAGGCTTCTACTACTTCATCAATGGCCTCTAGCTTTTTGATCACTTTGTCATAATCTTTTGCCGATTTCAAAATAATGCCAATGAAACCACAAACGTCATAACCTAGTTTGCGTTCATTGATTTTCACTTTTGTCCCTTCAATAATGCCTGACTGGCGCATTTTTTCCACCCGAACATGAATGGTGCCGGGGCTAACACCAAAATTTTTTGCCATTTCTGCATAAGGGGTTCTTGCATCTTTGGTTAATACACGCAATATTTGTTGATCTAAATTGTCGATATTGTGCATAACACACTCCTTTGTTTTAAAAACTCTAAATAATTATATTATTTTTTAGATGTTATTTAAATAATAATGAAGTTTCTTTAATTCTGGCTAAATTGTGTTGCATTACTCCTAAAGAATGGGGAGAATCTACCGCATTCATGTAGAAACGTTAAATAATATAGGGTAAAAACAATGAAAAAGACATTTATTTTGCAACAACAAGAGATTAGTTTTGTAAAAAATACATTTACTCAAAACCTCATCGAGCAATTAGGTATCATCGAAGTTCAAGGTCCAATCTTAAGTCAGGTTGGTAATGGCATGCAAGATAACCTTTCCGGTATTGAAAAAGCGGTTCAAGTGCATGTAAAACAAATTCCAAATGCGGTGTTTGAAGTGGTTCACTCTTTGGCAAAATGGAAACGTCATACATTAGCCCGTTTTCATTTTAGAGAAGGCGAAGGCTTGTTTGTACACATGAAAGCGTTGCGTCCCGATGAAGATTCGTTAGATGCGACCCACTCGGTTTACGTGGACCAATGGGACTGGGAGAAAGTGATTCCGGAAGGACGTCGCAATTTCGCCTATTTAAAAGAAACCGTGAATTCGATTTATCGTGCGATTCGCTTAACAGAATTGGCGGTGGAAGCCCGTTTTGATATTCCATCCGTGCTACCAAAACACATTACTTTCGTACACAGTGAAGACCTCGTGAAACGCTATCCAAACATGAGCGGCAAAGAGCGTGAAAATGCGATCTGTAAAGAATATGGCGCCGTTTTCTTAGTCGGTATCGGCGGCAAATTGTCTGACGGCAAGCCACATGATGGACGTGCACCGGATTACGATGACTGGACAACAGAGTCAGAAAACGGCTACAAAGGCTTGAACGGTGATATCTTGGTTTGGAACGACCAACTTGGCAAAGCGTTTGAGTTATCTTCTATGGGGATTCGTGTAGATGAAGCGGCGTTACGTTTACAAGTGAGCTTAACCGGTGATGAAGACCGTCTCAACATGGATTGGCACCAAGAATTATTGCAAGGCAAATTGCCGTTAAGTATTGGTGGCGGTATCGGTCAATCTCGTTTGGCGATGTTGTTATTGCGTAAAAAACATATCGGCGAAGTGCAATCCAGCGTTTGGCCGAAAGAAATGTTAGAAGAATATCAACATATTCTGTAATAGATGAAAAAGTGCGGTGGGTTTGCAAAACGTTTTTTAAATCCACCGCACTTTTGTTTTTTCACGCCTCTACTTTTGCCTCTAAATCTTAAATCTCTGAATAAGCCCAGCCGCTGAATAGCTGTCGGAAATATTAGATGAGATCTGTTTTTTTGACGCTAATCGATGAATTACTTGGTTAGCCGAACCACGCCAAACTAAACTTGGATCCGCTTGTTCTTGAATAAACTTGCCATCAATGAGCACATCAATATAAGGCAGCATTTGCCGTTGATATTCATCCAATTCCTCTAATTTGTAACCTGTCCAAACCCAAATATCTTTGTCGGGGCATTCTCGTTTGACCCGTTGAACCAAAGGTAGAAGGGCTTCTACATTTCTTGGATGCAAAGGGTCTCCCCCGGAAAGGGTTAATCCTTGTCGCTTAATGCGCGTGTCTTTGAGATCCTTCAGAATTTGTTCTTCCATCTCAATACCAAAGGGCACCCCGGCGCTAAACGACCAGCTTTTTTGGTTGTAGCACCCCTTACAGCCGTGAGTGCAGCCGCTGACAAACAGCGTACAACGCGTGCCTTCACCGTTGACGATATCGACGGGGTAGTATTGGAGGTAGTTCATTTTCGTTTTGTTTAAATCAAATTCGCTTTTTTAAATATCGGGTTTCGCCGATGGCGACTCACTTTCTTTTGCTTGCACAAAAGAAAGTAGGAATAACTACATGTGCTTAACCCGACGCTTCACCTCTTCCTGTTTCCCAGCATTAAACGGACGGGCATCCGGGCTGCCGAGGTAGCCGCAGACACGACGGGTGACGGAGACTTTGTCACTGTTGTGGTTGCCGCATTTCGGACAGGTGAAACCTTTGCTGGTGCATTCAAATTCACCGGTGAAACCGCATTCGTAGCATTCGTCGATTGGCGTGTTGGTACCGTAGTAAGGCACGCGGTCGTAACTGTAATTCCACACGTCTTCCAACGCTTTCAAGTTATGTTGAATGTTCGGGTATTCGCCGTAGCAAATGAAACCACCGTTAGCCAATGGCGGATACACCATTTCAAAGTCTAACTTGTCGTACGGGTTCACTTTTTTCTCAACATCCAAGTGATAGCTGTTGGTGTAGTAGCCTTTGTCGGTCACGCCGTCGATAACGCCGAACTGTTTGGTGTCAAGGCGGCAGAAACGGTCGCATAGATTTTCACTTGGGGTGGAGTATAAACTGAAGGCATAACCTGTTTCGGCACGCCATTGTTTAACCGCGTTGCTTAAGTGTTCCACGATAGTATGGCCTTTTTCTCGCAGCATTTCGTCATCGTAAATATGTCCTTGGTGATACAACGCATTGATGGTTTCATGAATGCCGATGTAGCCAAGGGAAATGGAGGCGCGGCCATTTTTGAAGATTTGCGCCACGTTATCGTCTGCTTTCAAACGCACGCCACAGGCACCTTCCATGTAGAGGATTGGCGCTACGCGGGCTTTGGTGTGTTCCAAGCGGGCAATACGGGTCATTAAGGCTTTTTTCGCTAAAGCCAAGCGTTGATCCAAAATTTCATAAAAACGTTTTTCATCGCCTTTGGCCTCAATGGCGATACGTGGCAAATTGAGGCTCACTACGCCGAGGTTGTTACGTCCGTCATGGATTAGTTCACCATCCTCTTCGTATGCGCCTAAGAAACTGCGACAGCCCATAGGTGCTTTAAAGGAGCCGGTGACTTTGACGACTTGGTCGTAATTCAGAATATCCGGATACATCCGTTTGCTGGCGCATTCCAACGCAAGCTGTTTGATGTCGTAATTCGGATCGTTTGGCTCTAAATTTACCCCTTTACGTTGAGTAAAGACCAGTTTCGGGAATACCGGTGTTTTGTGGTTTTTGCCTAAACCGCGAATCCGATTTTGTAAAATGGATTTTTGAATCAAACGTGCTTGCCAAGTTGTGCCTAAGCCAAAACCAAAGGTGACAAAGGGGGTTTGTCCGTTGGCAGTATGTAGGGTGTTTACTTCATATTCCAAGGATTGGAAGGCATCGAAACATTCTTTTTCAATCAAGGCTTGCGCATATCCTTGCGCATCGGGAATGTTCCATTGTTCCGCGTTTTTGAGGTGTTTTTCATAGCTTAACTGCACATAAGGCGAAAGGATTTCATCAATACGGTTAATGGTGGTGCCGCCGTAAATATGGCTGGCCACTTGAGCAATGATTTGGGCAGTGACAGCGGTTGCGGTACAGATCGATTTTGGCGGTTCGATTTCTGCATTTCCCATTTTAAAACCATGGGTCAACATGCCTTTTAAATCGACTAACATACAGTTAAACATCGGGAAGAAAGGTGAATAATCCAAATCGTGATAGTGAATTTCACCTTTTTCATGCGCTTCGACGACATCGCGCGGTAAAATGTAACGTTTAGCATAATGTTTCGCCACGATACCCGCCAATAAATCCCGCTGTGTTGGGATCACTTTGGCGTCTTTATTGGCATTTTCATTAAGTAACTCCACGTTACTTTGTTCAATCAGCCCCTCGATTTCTTTGGTTAATTGACTGCGTTTTTCACGTGCCATATCACGTTCGTGGCGGTATTCAATATAAGCGCGCGCAATTTGCGGGTATTGGCTGGCCATCAGGTGATTTTCGACAATCTTTTGAATGTGGCTAATGTCAATTTCTTGTTGATGATGCGCGAAAATATCATTGCTGACTTTTTGTGCAATATCATGACAAAAACGTTCATCTTGAATACCCACCGCTTGGGCTGCCTTTTTAATGGCATTAATAATGCGTTGAATTTCAAACCCGATGCGTGAACCATCACGCTTAATGACGAAAAATGTCCCCATGTATGCCACCTATAGTGTGTGATTAAAGTTGACAATACTATATATAGTTATTTTTAACTATTCAACACACAATATGTAGTGTTTTTATAAGAGAATGAGGAAGGTTTGTATAACAGAATAAGGTTAGTCTTTGGATTTATTGAGAAATTTTGTGATGGCGGTGTGATGTTATGATTTTCTTTTGATAAAAAAAAATTTAGGCGGTTATTAAACCGCCTAAATTGAAAATCAGAAATTATTGATTGTTTTGAACGTAATCAATTGCTGATTGAACTGTTGTGATTTTTTCAGCTTCTTCATCTGGAATTTCGATATCAAATTCTTCTTCTAAAGCCATCACCAATTCAACAGTATCTAAAGAATCCGCACCTAAATCTTCAACGAAAGACGCTTCAGGTTTTACATCTTCTTCTTTCACGCCTAATTGTTCAACGATGATTTTTTTTACGCGTTCTTCAATGCTCATTTGTTTCTTCCTATGTTTAAGTTTACGCTCATTGCGATAAGTTAAGTAGTGTATGTATTTACAAAACATTTCGCAAGATTTCTTGTTAGAGGTCAAACCTCAAAAAAGAGTTCCGAATTTTTGCAACCACATACAGTTTAAAATAGTTATGTCTTTCACAGACATTGAATGACGTAACCAAGTGACAGTTGCGGGGTGGATTCTAACATTAAGCAAATTAATTTGCACGCATTTATCCAATTTATCCGCAACCTCCACTAGCTACCCATTAGCTCATGTACATGCCACCGTTAACGTGCAACGTTGTACCATTAATATATGACGCATCCTCAGAGGCTAGGAATGCCACTGCTTTGGCGATATCTTTCGGCTCACCTAAACGGCCTGCCGGGATTTGAGTTAATAAGTTATTTTTTAATTCTTCGCTTAATACGTCAGTCATGTCAGTCGCAATAAAGCCCGGTGCCACAACGTTTACCGTAATACCACGAGAAGCCACTTCTTTTGCCAAGGCTTTACTGAAACCAATGAGACCTGCTTTTGCCGCACAATAATTTGTCTGACCGGCATTCCCCATGGAGCCCACGACAGAACCAATGTTGATGATACGCCCGAAACGTTTTTTCATCATGGTGCGCAGCATCGCTTTAGAAAGATGATAAACAGAACTCAAGTTAGTTTGTAAAATATCGAACCATTCTTCATCTTTCATGCGCATTAACAAATTATCACGGGTAATACCGGCGTTATTCACTAAAATATCAATATCGCCAAATTCTTGTTTGATCTGTTCCAATACCGCATCAATAGACGCTTGTTCGGCAACATTTAATACCAATCCTTTGCCTTTCTCACCTAAATAGGCGGAAATACTGTCAGCGCCTTTCTCTGACGTCGCCGTACCGATGACAAAAGCGCCTTTTGATACTAATTCTTCGGCTACTGCACGACCAATACCACGGGTTGCACCTGTCACTAATGCAATTTTACCTTGCATAACTTTCTCTCCTTTTTACTCTTATGCTAATACTTCTTCGATGGAATATAGGGATTTCACATCATTGACAGAAACCGCTTGTAAGGAATCCACGATGCGTTTCGTTAACCCGTTTAACACTTTACCCGGCCCCACTTCCACTAACACTTCGACGCCGTTTTGTGCCATTTTCTCTACGGTTTCTGTCCAACGTACCGGGCTATAAAGTTGGCGAACCAAAGCATTACGAATCGCAACAGCATCGGTTTCAGCTTTTACATCCACATTATTTAACACCGCAACTACCGGCGCTTTCAACGTAATACTTTCTAATGAAACAGATAATTGATCCGCAGCAGGTTTCATTAAAGCACAGTGTGAAGGCACGCTCACCGCTAACGGCAAGGCACGTTTAGCACCGGCTTCTTTACATAATGCTGCCGCGCGTTCTACCGCCGCTTTCGCACCGGCAATCACGACTTGTCCCGGTGAATTGAAGTTCACCGCGGAAACCACTTCGCCTTGTTCTGCTTGTTTGCAGGCGTTAATAATGGCGTCATTGTCTAAACCAATGATCGCGTACATCGCCCCCGTCCCTTCCGGTACGGCTTGTTGCATAAGTTTACCGCGTAATTCCACCAATTTAACCGCATCTTGGAAATCTAACACACCGGCACACACCAACGCAGAATATTCACCTAAGCTATGACCCGCCATCACTTCCGGTTTTAATTCCGGGTATTTTTGTTGCCATACACGATAAACCGCCACAGATGCGGTTAATAACGCTGGCTGCGTTTGCCATGTTTTGTTTAATTCTTCCGCAGGGCCTTCCTGCACTAATTGCCACAAATCATATCCCAATACTTCTGAAGCTTGTTTAAAGGTTTCTTGTACAATTGAGTAGTCGCCGGCTAATTCCGCTAACATTCCCACCGTTTGTGAACCTTGTCCCGGGAAAACCATTGCAAATTTTTTCATGTGTCTTACCTATATTAAAAAATAAATCAATTTATTCCGATATGCGTTACAGTCGAAAAGTGCGGTCAAAAATAACCGCACTTTTTTCACGAATGATAACAGATTATCTAAAATCTCACTAAGGCCGAACCCCAAGTCCAACCACCGCCAAAGGCTTCAAGAAGGAGCAACTGACCACGCTGAATGCGTCCATCACGCACCGCTTCATCCAATGCGACCGGCACGGTTGCCGCACTGTTATTCGCATAACGATCCAAAGTGACCACCACTTGCGACATATCCATATCTAATTTTTTTGCCGTGGCGGCAATAATACGTAAATTCGCTTGGTGAGGCACCAACCAATCAATGTCTTTTTTATCTAAATTATTGGCGGCAAGGGTTTCTTCCACCACATTCGACAATTCACGCACCGCCAATTTAAAGGTTTCATTGCCTTGCATTTCGATATAGCCGGATTTTGCCACGCCACGCTCAGGCTGAGGAAGTAACAGTGCGCCATTTTTATCTGCTGAGGCGTGTAAATGGGTAGAAATAATCCCTTCTTGTTCCGATGCTTCCAAAATAACCGCGCCAGCCCCATCACCAAACAACACAACGGTGCTACGATCTGTTTCATCTAATTTACGGGAATTTAAATCAGAACCGATCACGAGCGCCTTTTTCACTTTACCGGTACGAATAAATTGGTCAGCGACACCTAACGCATACACAAAGCCGGTACAAGCCGCCGCTAAATCAAATGCAATGGCATCGTCAATCTCTAACATCCCTTGAATTTGGCAAGCTGCACTTGGATAAGCGTGAGAGTTGCTGGTTGTTGCCACTAAAATAAGATCAATTTCCTGCGGATCGATGTTTGCCGCTTCAATGGCTTTTTGGGCCGCTTCAAATCCCATGGTAGAGACGGTTTCATCCGGTGCAGCAATGCGACGTTCACGAATACCGGAACGGGTAACAATCCACTCATCTGAAGTATCTACCATTTTTTCTAAATCGGCATTGGTACGAATATGTTGGGGTAAATAGCTACCTGTCGATAAAATTTTGCTAAACATAGTCATCTCGTTAAAAACAATAGCGAGGGAACTCACTACTTCATTGATATTTCATTCTTATTTAAACCAGCCAAAATTTTTTGCGGAATTTGACGGCGGGCTTGTAATGCCGCATCGGCAATCGCATAAGCAAATGCCTCTATATTTGCACTTCCGTGACTTTTCACCACAACGGAAGTCAAACCGATAAGCGATGCGCCATTATATTGATCCGGGTTGATTTGCTTTAATCGTTGATATTTATCTTTAAAAAGATATTTAATTAAATACCTAAAAACGTGACTTAATATACTCTTTTTCTTATCACTTTTCAGTAGAGAAATCACGTTCTTTGCCGCGCCTTCCAAGGTTTTCAGCGCAACATTGCCGGCAAAGCCATCTGTCACAATCACATCCGCCTTGCCATTGAGTAAAAAATTGCCTTCAAGGAATCCAATGTAATTAAGTGCGGTATCTTTTTTCAGTAAATCTGCCGCCTCCCGGATGAATTTGTATCCTTTCACCGCCTCGATACCAATATTCAATAAGGCAATACGCGGATAAACCAAATTCAAGGTATTTTCTGCAAAAATGGCCCCCATCAAGGCAAATTGATACAAGTTTTCGGCATCGCACTCAACATTCGCCCCCAGATCCAACATAATCGAACGCTCACCTGTCACCGTTGGAATCGTAGAAATCAGTGCCGGACGATGGATACCTTCTAGAGGTTGCAACAAGATTTTCGATAAGCCCATCAAAGCTGCTGTATCACCAGCACTCACACAAGCCTGCGCATTGCCTTTTTGTACGGCTTCTATTGCCAAACGCATAGAGGTCTCTTTGCTATGGCGCAAGGCGTAGGAAATACCCTGACGACTATCAATCACACGAGCACAATGAACAATGTCACAACGTTGCCGAATACTGTTAGGAGCAGAAGATAAAAGCGGAAGAATTTGTTGGCGATCGCCAAACAATAAGAGAGAAAGCGTTGGATCTCGTTCCAAGGCTAAAATGGATGCTGGGATAGTAATACGGGGACCAATGTCCCCGCCCATCGCATCTAACGCAAGGGTTAGACGACTCAAGTGATTACCTTTATGTAATTGAGATAATTACTTGTTAATCACTTTACGACCACGATAGTAACCGTCAGCGGTTACATGGTGACGCAAATGAGTTTCACCACTTGCTTTATCAACGGATACTGCAGCAGTTGTTAACGCATCGTGAGAACGACGCATATCACGACGTGAACGGGATTTTTTATTTTGTTGAACAGCCATTGGCTATACTCCTAAATTATTTTTGCTTTAAATTAGCTAATACAGCGAACGGGTTCGGTTTTTTTGCCAATTCTTCCGGCAATTCGCCAAAAACCTGTTCAGCCACGGACACTTCACAGTGTTCAGATGAATGCATTGGCACAATAGGCAAACTCAAAATGAGTTCATCTTCAATTGTTCCAAGTAAATCTATTTCACCGAATTCATTGAATTCAATTGGCTCATAGATTTCCGGCAATACATCAATTTGATCCAAATTAGCCACCGGACTGTAACAAAACTCACAATCAACGGTTTGAACGAAAGGTTCGCCACAACGCTGACAATGTAACTCAACATCAACACTGGCATGACCTTTCATGACAACCAATTTTTGCGGATCAATAAAGAACGATAATGTAACCTGTGCATCGCTGAGCACTTTACTAACCGATTCGGCAAGGCGACTTAATTGATTGGCAGCGTAATAACCCTGATAATCTAATCTTCGTTGCGCATCTTTCACCGGATCGACAGTGAGGGGTAGTTTTACCTTTTGCATAGGGCGTGAATATTACCCTCAGAAAATAAAATAGTCAAAGGAAATCTTGCATTCCACGCACAACTCGCCTTATGTTATCCCTGATTTTACGCAATCACATTTTTAATCATTTTCACAGAGAAGTGCGGTGGATTTTTTAATTGTTTTTGATTCTCCAAAACATCGTCAAAAATGACCGCACTTCAAGCAAAAAGGCGAATCCTCCGATTCACCTTTGCGTTCTTAGAATATTATTTCAGCTCCGGGAAGAGCATTTTCAGCACATTTTGCGTCACCCGACGGGATTGTCCTGCGTACGGGAAGATGTGCATCATCATCATTGGATTAAAGTTGGCTTCAATCACGCCCCAAGATTGCAGGTGCGGCTCAGCGGGTTTGGTTAAATCGGGAATGATTAAATCCACGCCACACACGGCGGCACCCATGGCTTTGGTGATACCGACCGCCAAAGCTTTGTAGCTTGGGTGCATTTGTTCGGTCATGTCAATGGAATCACCACCGGTACTGATATTGGAATTGGCGCGCAACTGCACCAACTGATCTTTTGCCGGTACGCTTTCCACGGTTAAGCCTTGCTCTTTTAACTGTAACTGTTCGATGTCGCCCAAGGCAATTTTCTTCAATGGCGTGCGGCTACCATCGCCACGCAACGGATGATCGTTTTTCTGCGCCACCAATTCCGCCACCGTATGCACGCCATCGCCAATCACATTTGCCGGCACGCGCAACAACACGGCAAGGGTTTCATCACCCAGTACGAAGAAACGGTATTCCGTGCCGGTGAGGTAATCTTCCACCATCACTTCTTTGTCTTCACGGAAAGCAATTTCGATGGCTTTGGCAAAATCCTCACGATCGTGCACGCCCTGTTGGAAAATGCTAATGCCCAAACCGTAATTAGTGGATTTCGGTTTAATCACCACGGCACGCCCTGCAAATAAAGCATAATTGGCCACGGCTTGTTCCACACTGGTAAATTCCACACTTTGCGGCACGTTAAAGCCGGCTTTTGCTAAGACTTTTTTGGTCACCACTTTATTTTCCATGATGAGCGGCGAAATGTAGCTGTCATGGGAAGTCATGTTGCCGTTTTTGACATATTCCAAGTGCTCGCCGAATTGCAGACTTAAGAACTGATCGCGCTCGTCTAAAATCTCCATTTTTAAGCCTTTTTGAATCGCATCAAACATCAACGCTTGGGTGGAAAGCTCCATGTTGTCGAAAGCTGACAACGCATAAAAACGTTCAAAGGCTTGTTTTTTGTAACGAACCGCCAGTTCCGCGCCCAGTTTTTGATAACCGCCATGTGCTTCGATGGCATTGACCAAACGCGCACCAAGCGTTTGGCTTGGGTCGGCAAATTGCGCCAGTTTCTCTTTGACGATCTCGGCCATTTCCGCATCAGCATGAATGTCTGCCAACATCGCCAGCAATTGTTGTAAAACACGTTCGCCTTCTGCTTGGAAAGCCGTTGCCGACAGCGGATTTTCCCATGCCACTTGGGCTAATTTTTCTTTACCTAAATCCACCGCACTTGCCAAAGATTCTTCATCTAGCCACGCCATTAACAAAATAAAATAATGCACAAATTTGGCATCATTTAAGGCGATACCATAAGCCTCAAACGGGTTTAGATCGAACAGACGGAATTCCAAATATTGAATGCCGTTTTGTAGCAATTCACGCGCCTGTTTCGCACCACGCAAGCGCACGTTGGAATAAAATTCTTTTTCGGCAATAAGCTGTCCGCTACTCACCGCGTGTTCCAAGGTTTTCACATAATCGTTCAAGCTGTCATAAGATACTTTCACACTTGGGTCATTCACATAACCATACTGGCTAGAACGCAGGCTACGCACATATTGCCCTGCTTTTAACGGCGTGCCGTGACGGAAATAATTGGCGTCAACTGTCGGGGTCGCCGCTAACAAATAAACAAGAATCCATTGATAACGCAAGAAATTACGGGCAATTTTCAAATATAAATCGTTTTGAAAATCTACCGCACTTTGATAGGTGTTTTGTCGTGCAAAAAGCTGTTGAATGAAGGTTGGTTCAAGCTGGAAGTTGTAGTGAATGCCACTCACCATTTGCTTGCTTTTACCGTAAGATTTCACTAAATGCTCGCGGTACGCCACATCGACCGGATTGTCCAGTTGGGCGACTTTAATGTGCTCTTCCGGAGGCAACCCGGCCGGCATACTCAACGGAAAGACATATTCATCTTCCGGCAAAGAACGTAACACCACTTCATGAATGGCAGATAACCAACGCAATGTATCTTCAATTTTTTTATTGGGTGGGGTGATTAATTCAAGCTGACTTTCGGCAAAATCCGTTTGGATATAAGGATGATAAGAACGATTACCGAAGCATTTTGGATGCTCCGTCACCACAACCGCCCCGTCCGCATGCACGCGTTGGCTTTCTTTTTCAAGACCAAATGACCCTTGCTGGAACAACAGCTCCAAGCGATTTTCTTTTATAACCTGTTGAATATTCATAAAATTTCCTTTTAGCTAAACGAGGAATCATACTGTTTAGGCATGCCTACTTGCATAAACTTCTTAAAAAATCGCCACATTATTAAAATTAATCCCCTTAAATGCAAATAAAAAAATCGCATCCCCCATAAGGAATGGTTATAACTTAATGTATTGAAACGAAAATACTTCATTTTGGGGAATAAAGGGTCTAAAATTTCCGCTCTTAGAAACGCACATGAAACACACCCGTAGTACCTAAAATGACTCAATTCAACAAACACAATCTCATCAATAATGACATCACTTTTGCGTTGTTATTATTGATTTTTTCCTTTCTTTCCCACATTGCCTTAGGCATTTTGGATAATTATCTGACTAATCTGGTGAGCATTTTCGCATTAGGTTTGCTGCTTTTCACCTTACGGAAACACAGCAAGATCTTATTTTTGATTGGTTTTCTTTTTATTTTCGCGCTCTCTCTCGGGTATCTTCCTTCCGGCTTATTATATGGCCCGGTATCGATTGGGGTAATTGCCTCGGTTTATGAAACCAATTTCAGTGAAACCATCGGTTTTTTTAAAGCGATTCCGCTCTCTATTTATATTTTTACCTTTTTCTATCTTCTTTTATTTATCGTTATCTTATTGATTCAACGACATAAAACGCAAAACAAAAACCACAAGAAAATCTATACTCTCGTTTATCTTGCTCTTCTCGCCTTTTCACTTTATACGCCCATTGCAAAAGAAGTGGAAAATACGGATCCCGAAAAAGAATTCAAGCACTCCGAATTTTTTAAAGCCTCAAACTTTTATCCGGTCAGCTTTATGTCTAACGCCATCAAAGTGAATAACACCTATCTAACGCAACGGGCATTATTAAATGATGCCTTAACCAAAACACCGGAATGGAAAATCCTTTCCGTGGAGCCAAAATATCAAAACTATGTCTTAGTGATCGGCGAAAGTATGCGTCGGGATTACACCTCTTTATATGGCTATCCACAAAAAACCACGCCGTTTTTGGAACAAGTGAACGGTTTGATTTTCAATTTATATGTGGCTGCCGGCCCAAATACGCAACCGTCTTTACAACGCACGCTATATCGTTCCATTAACAACAATGAAGAGACGGTTTACACCGATAACATTATCTCGCTCGCCAAACTTGCCCATTACAAAACCTATTGGTTGTCCAACCAAGGCAAAGTGGGCGAATGGGACACCATGGCATCACGTATCGGCATTCAAGCAGATGAATCGTTCTTTACCAAAAAAGGCGGGTATGATTCGGACAATATCTCGGACACGGCATTATTGGATCCGTTAAAACAACTTTTGGCGAAAGATAAAGATCAAACCAAATTAATCGTTTTACATTTAATTGGTTCACACCCAACATTTTGCGCCCATTTAAATGGCGAAGAACCGAAATTCCATTTAATTAGCCGAGAAATGTCTTGTTATTTAGACACCTTAAAACAAACGGACAGTTTATTGTCTGAGGTGAATCAAATTCTCAAAGATCAAGGCCAAAGCTATTCTGTCATTTATTTCTCGGATCACGGCTTGGCGCATTTAGGCGCAGGCAAAAACCTGTCTATGCTAAATAACAAAGAATACAAACAAAGTTATGCGGTGCCTTTTGTTCGTTTTTCCAGTGACGATACCAAAAGAACCCTCGTTAAAAACCCGCAAAGCGCCTTTAATTTTATTCACGGCTTTGCCCAATGGTTAGGCATTAAAGAAAGTCATTTAAGCCAAGAAGATTTTTTCAACCCGAAACCGCAGCCGATCAAAGTGTTTAACTGGCGAGCCTTGGTGGACTATCAGTCGTTAAAAGAGGATCCGGCAAAACAAGAACCGTAATAACAGGTTCCAATGCCTAAAAGTGCGGTCATTTTTTCAAACGAATGATCGCATTTTTATTTTTGCCGGAATAGTCATTCAGCAAACCCAATTTTTCAGGTAAAATAGTCGCCGTTTTTTATGAAATAAATTTGCTCTTGCGGCGCTGTTGGCTTGTCCAATATCAAAAACTCCGTTTTTTCTGACCGCACTTTTCACCCTATCCTGACTAAATTGAGGAACATATGAGTGTAATTCCTATGGTCGTTGACCAAACTTCCCGCGGCGAACGCGCCTATGACATTTATTCCCGCTTACTGAAAGATCGCGTGATTTTCCTAAGCGGTGAAGTGGAAGACAACATGGCCAATCTGATTGTGGCACAATTGCTTTTCCTAGAATCAGAAGATCCCGATAAAGACATCAATTTATACATCAACTCACCGGGCGGTTCCGTGACTGCCGGAATGGCAATTTACGACACCATGCAATTCATCAAGCCCGATGTGCGCACCTTGTGCGTTGGACAAGCCTGTTCCATGGGAGCCTTTTTACTCGCCGGCGGCGCACCGGGTAAACGCGGCGCATTACCTCACGCTCGTGTGATGATTCACCAACCGTTAGGCGGTTTCCGCGGACAAGCATCGGATATTCAAATTCATGCGCAAGAAATTTTAAAAATCAAAGGTACGTTAAACGAACGCTTGGCATTCCACACCGGACAACCCATTGAAACCATCGAAAAAGACACTGATCGCGACAACTTTATGTCTGCCGAAGAAGCTAAAAAGTACGGCTTGATCGATGAAGTGTTTAGCAAACGTTAAGAGATAAACATGGCAAAAGATAAAGAATTACATTGTTCTTTCTGTGGCAAAGAACAAGACGAAGTCAATAAACTTATCGCCGGCACCTCCGGTTACATTTGTAATGAATGTATCGAATTGTGTCACGATATGTTGCTCAATGAAGAGCATGGCGAAGAAGCTGAAAGCGAAGACGCAGAAACGACAAAAGAGCAGGAATTACCCACACCGCATAAAATCCGTGCCCATTTAGATGATTATGTTATCGGCCAAGATTACGCGAAAAAAGTATTGGCAGTGGCGGTGTATAACCACTACAAACGCCTACGCACCAAACATCAAACCAACGATGTGGAATTAGGTAAAAGTAATATTTTACTTATCGGCCCGACCGGTAGCGGTAAAACCCTGTTGGCAGAGACCATGGCGCGGATGTTAAACGTGCCTTTCGCCATGGCGGATGCCACCACCTTGACAGAAGCCGGTTACGTGGGAGAAGACGTGGAAAATGTGTTACAAAAATTACTACAAAACTGTGATTACGACATTGAACGTGCGGAACAAGGCATTATCTATATCGATGAAATCGACAAAATCACCCGCAAATCGGAGAATCCATCCATCACTCGCGATGTTTCCGGCGAAGGGGTACAACAAGCCTTGTTAAAACTCATTGAAGGCACGGTTGCGTCTATTCCACCGCAAGGCGGACGCAAACACCCGCAACAGGAAATGTTGCGCATCGATACCTCCAAAATTCTGTTTATTTGCGGTGGTGCCTTTGCCGGCTTAGATAAAGTCATTGAAAAACGTACCAGCGTCGCCACTGCCATTGGTTTCGGCGCCGAAATCAAGAGCGAAAAAGACAAAGCCACGTTAACGGATTTATTCAAACAGGTCGAGCCGGACGATTTAATGAAATACGGCTTAATCCCTGAATTTATCGGACGTTTACCGGTGGTTGCGCCGTTAAGCGAATTAGATGAAGAAGCCCTTGTGCGTATTCTGACCGAACCGAAAAATGCCTTGTGTAAACAATATCAAGCGTTATTTGGTTTGGAAAATGTGAAACTGGAATTCACTAAAGAAGCCTTAATCGCCATGGCGAAAAAAGCCCTCGCCCGTAAAACCGGCGCCCGCGGCTTACGCTCTATTATTGAAAGCGTTTTACTCGACACCATGTACGACTTACCTTCGTTAGACGGCTTGAAAAAAGTGGTGGTTAACGAGCAAACCATTAATGACGGCAAGGCGCCTGAACTTATCTACGCCTAATTTCCTCTCTCAAAACATCACGGACACTTTTGTTTCAGCATTAGTGTCCGTTTTATATGACAGATTCGTGCATACCGTAACGCTTTTTTCTCATAGAGAACGGTTATCAAGCCAAACATTTTGTTCTAAGAACAGCCTGTGGTTTAAGTTGAATTTTGCCGGATTATCGTGTTAAATCGCCATAAGTTTTATGGTTATTAAGAAATTAGGTCAAATATGTGTCAACTATTAGGAATGAATTGCAACACACCGACAGATATTGTGTTTTCCTTTGAAGGTTTCCGCCATCGTGCCGGTTTAACCGACTCTCACTCAGACGGTTTCGGGATTGCTTTTTTTGAAGGCAAAGGCGTGCGCGTATTTCGCGACAATAAACCGGGACACAGCTCCCCCATTGCCGACTGTGTAAAACAATATAACATTAAGTCACTTAACGTGATTGCCCACATTCGAAAAGCGACGCAAGGCGATGTCAACATCGAAAATACCCACCCTTTTATGCGTGAAATTTGGGGTGAAAATTGGGTATTTGCGCACAATGGCAATTTGGTGAATTTGCCCGTGACCGAAACGATTTTTTACCAACCGATTGGCACCACCGATTCTGAAACAGCATTCTGTTATATGTTAGAACAGCTCAAAACACGCTTTACACACAAACCCGGTGAAGAAGAAATTTTTGAGGCGATTCAACAGATCAGCAACGATCTTGCACGCTACGGCACATTAAATTTTATGCTGTCGAATGGCGAATGGATGATTGTGCGTTGCTCAACAAACTTACATTACATCACCCGTCAAGCGCCTTTCGGTAAGGCACAACGGGTCGATGATGGCGGTGTCATCGACTTCAACGACTACACCAAAGAAGGGGACAAAGTCACAATTATCACGACCGTTCCACTGACAAAGGATGAAGTTTGGACCAAAATGGACAACGGTGGATTTGTGTTTTTCAAAAATGGCGATAAAGTCTGGGAAGTTCTCGGCACGCCAAACGCCGCTCCGATTGATGACGGCACCTTAGGCAAAGCCGGTATCGCTTAATCCCTCGCCATCCTCAAAGTGCGGTCAATATTCACCGCACTTTATTCCGCCATACGTTCTTTATAATGCAATCGGCACACCGATAAATAGCTGTCATTGCCACCGATTTGAATTTGATCCCCTTGTTTAACGACATCGCCTTGTTCATTGAGACGCAAGACAAAATTGGCTTTACGACCGCAATAGCAAATAGTCTTAAGTTCTTCTAACTGATCCGCCCATGCCAGCAAATAGCGACTGCCTTCAAAAAGCTCCGCTTGGAAGTCCGTGCGCAAGCCATAACACAACACCGGAATGTTCAGTTTATCCACCACATCGCTCAGTTGATACACCTGCGCTTTCGTTAAAAACTGCGCTTCATCCACTAAAATGCAATGCAACGGTGCTTTCGCTAAATGTTGTTGAATCTCTGCGAATAAATCCGTGTCCGGTGCGAACGTGTTCGCTTGCTCGCTGATCCCGATGCGGGAAGTCACGCGACCGGTGCCGAAACGATCATCAATGGCCGCCGTATAAACCAGCGTATTCATGTTGCGTTCGCGGTAGTTATAGGATGATTGCAGCAACGTCGTGGATTTTCCTGCATTCATGGTGGAATAGTAAAAATACAGCTTAGCCATGATTATTTAAGCACCCATTTCCAAAAATAATAGCAAATAAAACCGGTCAGCGGCGGTAACGAGGCAAGCATGAAAACGCCGATCGTGGTTCGTCCGCCAGCCATTTCGCCAATCTCCGTTAAGAAATCAATAAGCGCATTTGTCGGTGTGGTAAACACGAAAAAGCCGATAATCGCTAACATAACGAAACAGCCGATGCCGGCGGCACGCATTGCTCTAAATTTAATCTCATCCATAGTCTTCCCTTATAGATAAAAGAAATAAAAAATCATTTTTTAAATGGGTTCACGCAAATTTACTCAGGCTATTTTGCCAAATTGTCTCGGCAATCATCTCCGGCGTTTCACGTCTTAATTCACACAACACCTTAAAAACCTGTTGCACTCTTTCCGGGCGATTCGGTTGACCTTGAAAACCGAATACCGGCATGTCGGGCGAATCCGTTTCTAACAGCAAGGCATCAAGCGGCAATTTCGCGATGGTTTGACGGGTTTTATTGGCGCGTTCATAGGTAATCGTGCCGCCTACACCAATAGAATAGCCCAAATCCACAAAACGTTTTGCCTGATCGTAGCTGCCTGCAAAACCATGTACGACGCCACGTTTCGGCACCTCAATGCGTTTAAGAAAAGAAAACAGTTGATCGTGCGACTTACGGGAATGCATGTTCACCGGCAAATTGTGCTTTTTCGCAAAATAGAGTTGCGCTTCAAAAAAATCGCATTGCTTGCGCCATAGCTCATCAGTTAATAATTCTGGCACGGCACGTTCCAAACCGATTTCCGCCACGGCTGTGCAATTTGGCGAACGCGTTGCTAACGCCTGTTCCAATAAATCCAAATCCTGCGCTTGGTGTTCTTTGATATACAGCGGATGTAACCCCAAGCCGTAATACAACTGTTGCGGATAAAGTGCGGTCATTTTTTCAATCGTTTTGAAATCCCGCTGTAATACGGCAACAATCAAGATCTTTTGCACGCCAGCCGCCTGCGCATTTTGCATGAGCTGCGCTAACGGCTCACCGGTGGCTTGCTGCAAATAATCGAGATGGGTATGGGTGTCAAAAAAGGAATACATATTAATCTAAAAAAATCAGGCAACTCAATGAGTTGCCCATAGTCTTATTCGTCAACGGTAACAGAGGTAATCACCACATCTTCATTCGGCACGTCTTGGTGGAAACCTTTGTTGCCGGTTTTCACACCTGTGATTTTGTCCACAACATCCATGCCTTCAACCACTTCTCCGAATACCGCGTAGCCCCACTCTTGTACCACTTCTTTGCCAAACATTTCTTTTGAACGGTAATCCAAGAAGGTGTTATCCGCCACGTTAATGAAGAATTGTGCTGTCGCTGAATGCGGATCAGAAGTACGCGCCATAGCGATGGTGCCGCGCTTGTTGCTTAAACGGTTGTTGGCTTCGTTTTTAATCGGTGCGTTAGTCGCTTTCTCGCGCATACCGCTTTCCATGCCGCCGCCTTGAATCATAAAACCGTCAATCACGCGGTGAAAAATTGTGTTATCATAAAACCCATTTTTACAATAAGTTAAGAAGTTTTCTGCCGTTACCGGTGCTTTCTCATGATTTAAGGCAATTTTAATGTCGCCGAAATTAGTGTGTAGTGTAATCATTGTGCTTTTCCTATACGAATTAAAGAGCGTCATTATTTCATAATCCGCCCCAAATCGCCATAAAGTGCGGTACGTTTTCAAAAAGATTTGGATCCCAATATGTTAAAACTTTTCAATACTCTTACTCGCGAAAAAGAAGTTTTTAAACCGATTCATGCAGGCAAAATCGGCATGTATGTGTGCGGCGTGACCGTTTACGATCTCTGCCATATCGGGCACGGACGAACCTTTGTCTGTTTCGATGTGATTGCGCGTTACTTACGCTATTTAGGCTACGAGTTGACCTATGTGCGCAACATCACTGACGTAGATGACAAAATCATTAAACGCGCGTTGGAAAACAAAGAAACCTGCGATCAACTAGTCAATCGCATGGTTGTGGAAATGTATAAAGATTTTGATGCCTTGAACATTTTGCGTCCGGACTTTGAACCGCGCGCAACCCACCATATTCCTGAAATTATTGCCCTTGTTGAAAAACTGATTCAGCGCGGACATGCTTATGTGGCAGATAACGGCGATGTGATGTTTGATGTGGAAAGCTTCAAAGAATACGGCAAATTATCCCGCCAAGATTTAGAACAATTACAAGCGGGCGCGCGTATCGAAATCAATGAAATCAAGAAAAATCCAATGGATTTCGTGTTGTGGAAAATGTCCAAACCAAACGAACCAAGTTGGGATTCGCCTTGGGGTAAAGGCCGCCCGGGTTGGCACATTGAATGTTCTGCCATGAACAGCAAACAACTTGGCGAGCATTTTGACATTCATGGTGGCGGCTCCGACCTGATGTTCCCACACCACGAAAACGAAATCGCCCAATCCTGCTGTGCTCACGGTAACCAGTATGTGAACTATTGGTTACATTCCGGCATGATCATGGTAGATAAAGAGAAAATGTCGAAATCCCTCGGCAACTTCTTCACGATTCGCGATGTATTAAATCACTACGATGCGGAAAGCGTACGCTACTTCCTGCTCACCGCCCATTACCGCAGCCAATTAAATTACAGCGAAGAAAATCTCAATCTGGCTCATGGCGCATTGGAACGCCTCTACACCGCATTGCGCGGCACCGATAAAAGTGTGGAGGCTTTTGGCGGTGAAAATTTTGTGGACGCCTTCCGTGAGGCAATGGACGATGATTTCAATACGCCAAATGCTCTTTCCGTACTATTTGAAATGGCGCGCGAATTGAACAAACTGAAAACCGAAGACATGGCCAAAGCCAACGGACTTGCCGCACGCTTACGCGAACTTGCCGGCATTCTCGGTTTGCTTCAGCTTGATCCGGAACAATTCCTACAAGCCGGCTCTGATGATGACGAAGTCGCCAAAATCGAAGAACTCATTAAACAACGCAACGAAGCCCGTGCCGCCAAAGACTGGCCGGCTGCAGATGCGGCACGCAACGCCTTAACCCAAATGGGCATTGTGTTAGAAGACGGCCCGAACGGCACCACTTGGCGGAAACAATAAGCCGATAAGTTAAAAAAGGAAAGTGAATCGCTCACTTTCCTTTTTTGTTTATTCCTATTTTAAACGTACTCCGCTCTCACAACTTGAAGATTCAACTCATCTGTTGGCAATGAGATGTAACATTCTGCTTTGAGGATGAACAAACCAATGAATTGCTGATTGATCTCCACCATCAATTTAAACGTGCCAACGGTTACAGCGAATTAGAAGTGAGCCAAAAACGCACCGCACTTGAAAATGTGATGCGCACAGACAGCATTGAAACCCATAAAGCGCGATTAAAAAATGTCGGCTTTTCTCATGTGGAGCTTTGGTTCCAATGCTTTAACTTCGGTTCCATGATTGCGATGAAATAAGCGCAAAGCTCAAAATAAAAAAGTGCGGTGGACGTAAAACGTTTTAAAAATCCACCGCACTTTTTTCTTATCTATCAACGATCTTATTCTTGCTTTTATAAAGGTTTTAAATCCTGATCCAATAAACGGGCAAGTAATAAAATGCCGTCTTTAAAACGATATTCGGCGTACTCTGCCTGCGCATAATATTGCCCTTTTCCTTCCGCAAAGAAATATTCTTGGCTTGGCAATGCCGGCGACCAGCCTGTGTTATTAATCGGTAAATACAGGTTTGGTTCACAATCCGTGAAATCCGTTGGCTTACTTTTTTCCACGCGACACAAGGTGGCAACGCCCTGCTCATTTTGATGAATTAAGGCATAAACTCGTTTAGGTTGTGGTTTGCTCGTTGTCTGCCAAGTGTCCTCTTCGCTGGTTTGCTCATCATTTAGCTGGTCAGGCTCATCATTAAGTTGCGCTGCAATATCCTGCAAAATGACATAATTCAACGACATATAATCCCCTTGCATTAACGAACGTGGATCCACCGGCGCAATTTTTAGCACGATCGGTTTGCCGGTCGCCAACACATTCTCAAATTGCCATACCTTATAATTTAATAGTGATAACATCAGTAACGCGATAAGCAGTGCTATCAACGGTTTTCTTTTAGAAACACCGGAAAAATCGACCGCACTTTGTGTCGTCACTTTAGATTTCCGATGCAAGAAAAATAGGACAAAGGAAAATAATGCACCAAAGCATAAGAGTAAAAACGACTTATAAAGCAATGGGATAAAGAGCATGTAATAATAAAGCGCTAAATTTGTAATGAGCGCCAATAAGGCGATAAAAAATAAAGATCGGCTTGCTGAAACATAGGCAATTAACCACAGGGCAACAAAAAACAAAATAGACGGTTGAGCCACAAAACCAATCGTAAAGAGCATGAAAACAATGGCAATAAACCACTTTTCCGCCAGCGCAGATTTAAAAAAGAAGCTGATAACCCAATAAACACAGAAAGGTGTAAGACAAACAAAAAACGGTACCCACCATGAAAATGTCAATGTCGCTCGTGAAAAAATGCCATAGGTAATGACGCTGAAAAAGTCCGAGAACGTATCAATGGACGGTAACTCGTCGGCGACCTCGCTGAAATGATGAATCCAAGGAAAGAAGGTTTGGGACGCGGAATACATCCAAGAGCCAATACTAAAAAATAAAAGCCCCCAAGCAAGCGGTGTCACTGCCTCGCTCTGCTGGTGTTTTATCATCCACAAGAACTGCCCTACAAAAACACAAATACAGCACAACATAGAAAGATAAGGTAAAGGCAAGGCACCGGATGAAATCTCCTCCACGTAACTGAGGTGCCACATGCTTAAGATACTCACTACCGTTAAAGTTTGTAGCCAAACTTCTTTGCGAACGAAATAAAAAGCACCGACCACACAAGAAAACAACAACGGCACAAAAGCCTGCGTTGTTTCGCTAGACTCACTCTCCAAATGATCAAACCATAAATAACCACCAAGTAAGCCATATCCCATCAAAAAACAAATACCGACCACCAGCGACATTTCATTACTCGCTTGCGGATAAGCTCGATGTAATCCCAGTGCGGTAAGCAACATTGCGATCGCCAAAGCAAGTACAGCGAACAACGGGTCAGATATATCAAGAATAAACGCCGCCCAAATAATGGCGGTGACCATACCGATGAGAATGGCAAAAATAAACAGAACGGACAATGCCCAAGGCATTTTCGTCTGTTGCGGATAACGGGCTTGATAAAGCTTGTACAGATATTTCATTGCCAAGATCGTCAGCACAAAAATCAACAAACCTCTCGAAAAAACGGCATCCGCAGAATTGATATGAGAAAAGAGCAACATGCTAAAGGCAACAATTATCCCCAATGCACTTGCAATTAAATTGGTGAAATCAAAACGATATTGCTTATAAAAATAAAATAATGCGGCAGAAGGCACACTCACGATCAAGAAATTTAGCACTGAAAACCAACCCAAAGCGCTATAAAACATCGCGTCATCGACCATAAAACGAATGCCGAAGAGATGTATGATCACAAAACCAAGCAAGATTTTGGGTAAGATTCGCCAACGTTCATCATGCAATCGTCGTGTAAAAACCTCACTGAATACCAAGCCAACACCATTGAGAAATACGCCATAAACAGCAACATAGTCATAATTATCGATCTGAAGTAAATACACAGCTAAATTTGCTGTGACAATCAGCAATAAGGCGGAAGCAACATTAGGCAACAAAAGCAACCATGGAATTTGGCACACCGACCAAATAGCAAACAATTCCCATGCATTCGCGCCCGTTTGATATGTTTGCCCAACGAGTGCCAAGGTAGCGCCAATCAGGACGGCTGTGCAAAAGAAGAACGCAACCGAAACGAGTTTTAATTTCTCCGCTGATAACTGACGACTTTCGCGCATAAAAAAATAGCCGCCTATAATCACAGAAAAAACGAACAACGTTTGCAACCCGTAAATCTTCGCTAAATCAGAAAGATAATCCCAGTTAGCGGCAATAAATGTGACGACGCCGCTACTAAGAAAACCAACCGTTAACAAGAGAAACAATAAATTAAGATAACGTTCCCAAGATAAGTTGAATAACCCTGTTCGATTCATATTTTCATTTCCTTTCAATCAGCGGTGAAAAGTTAAGGAATTTTAGTCAATTTTTAGGAGAAAAAGCAAAAGTGCAGTGAGATTTTGCGATATTTTCCTTCTCAGGTTCATTCTTTCCTCATACCAATAGAGCTTCCGTTTTCCGTCTCTTTTAACAAAAACTACATACATTTTTATCCATAAAACGCCATTAGAAACAACTTAATATTAATAATAATTATCATTTGCATAAATTGAGCAAATACGTTAAATTGCCACGCTGTAAATTTCACCTTTCATCAACCTTTAGAGGAGCATTTATGCGCAAACATTTTTCATTGCTTCCCCTTGCAATGTTAGTTACCACCGCTGTTTATGCAGACAACTTAGATGTGATTAACGTGGTATCTGAAAATACCGGTGCCAAAAGTAAAACCAATGTGATTACGACTGAATCCATTAATCGCAGCACGGAAACCGAATTAAAAGGTTTATTGAAAGACGAACCGGCGATTAACTTCGGTGGCGGTCGCGGCACATCACAGTGGTTTACCATTCGTGGGATGGGGCAAGATCAAGTGGATGTGAAAGTAGATGATGCTTATACCGATGCCCAACTTTTCCACCATCAAGGTCGTTTCATGTTTGACCCGGCACTATTGAAGAAAGTCAGCGTACAAAAAGGCACAGGATCCGCCAGTGCCGGCATTGGTGCAACCAGCGGTGCAATCGTTGCGGAAACCGTGAGCGCAAAAGATCTTCTGAAAGACGGTCAAGACATTGGTTTTAAACTAAATGCAGGTGTGAGCTCAAACAAAGGTTGGAGCAAAGGTGCAACCGTTTATTCACGCGCCGGTATGATGGATGCGTTAATTTCCGGTAACTGGGTCAAAGAAAGCGAGTATAAAGCAGGCAACGGCTACAAAATCAAAAATAGTGCATTAGGTCAACGAGGCTTATTAGCAAAAGTTGGCGCAGATTTAAATGAAGATCACCGAATTGAATTAAGTCATCGTCAAGAACGCCATTATGGCGTTCGCGCACTTCGTGAAGAGTTTGACTTTTCACAGGATTGGCTAACGGCAAATGGGCGAAATGGCACTCCACCGGCACTCACAAAAGAACAGCGTGCAAACGGCTATACGTTAAACCAAGAAGGGAATATTTGGTATGTTTTAGATCGCAATGGCAACAAAATGCCGAATACGGAAAATAACGCCCCTCGCTATCGCATCACCACGAACGATACCAGCAAAATTGAATGGACCGGCAAAAACATGGGCTTGATTAGCAATGCTAAGGCTAATGTATGGCGCAGTGTAATTAGCCGTGAAGAGCCAAGTGAACGTTCCAGAATCCGATTAATTGCCAATGGTGCCAACGTAAACTTGGACTCACCTATCGGTGAATCTCACTTAATCAAATACGGTGTCAATTACCGCGACCAAGAAGGTAAACCAAATTCTCTTACCGTACAAAACGGCGTCCAAATGAAGACTCAAAAGAAACGTGAGGTGGGTGTTTACACGGAAGGTATCTGGGGCTTAGGCGCGTTCACCTTAACCACCGGTTTGCGTTACGACCACTTCAATTTCCGTGCCATGGACGGTTCAAAATCGAAGAAAGGCAGTGTGAATCCAAGCGTTGGTTTGATTTATGAAGTCACCAATGATCTTAGTTTAAATACCAGCTTAAACTATGCTACCCGTAGCCCGCGTTTCCACGAAATCATGCTTTCTTCAGGCGCTAGCCGGGGAGGCACGGCCGTGTATTCCATCGCCAACAACATCAAACCAGAAAAATCGCGCAATGCGGAAGTGGGTTTCAACTATAAATTTGCCGATAGCCTTTCCTTAAACGGTAGCTATTTCTGGCAAACCGTTCAGGACACGCACGCCTTTACGCAAATCAGACAGGGTTATTATGAAATCCAAAATGCCGGAAAATTAAGAAATCACGGCTATGAATTAGGTGCAGCCTATAAATATGAAGGCTTAACCTTGCGTACCGGCGTGGCTTACAGCAAGCCGGAATTGGACGGCAGAACCGTGGATAGCACCGTCACCGCCATTCCGATCGGTCGTACTTGGACCACCGGCGCGTCTTACCGCTTCGAAAAACCTGATGTAGAAATCGGTTGGAAAGGCCGTTTTGTACAACATACCAGCTACGATTCCACCACCAACAACCGTGGCGGCGGTGCAACCACCACCAAACGTCCGGGCTATGGCGTAAACGATTTCTATGTGACTTGGAAACCGGCTAAAAACGTAAACCTTAACTTAGCGTTAAACAATGCGTTCAACAAATACTACCGCAGCCACAGCCAACGCGCAGGCGTATCCACCTTGCCTGAGCCGGGTCGCGATGTTCGTTTAAGTGTAAACTACACGTTCTAAACCTGAAAAGTGCGGTGAGATTTTACCGTGTTTTTTCAATTCATAATGAAGGATTAAGTTCAGTTGGGCTTAATCCTTTTCATTATAGCCAACCAAGGTCTGGCTATAAAAACCATACTCGAAGCCTAATTCACGATTTCATGCGTAGCGTGCTACGAATGATTTTCCTCACGAGCGTTTTTATTCGTGCAACAA
>NZ_KE952599.1:33189-123286 GCF_000466335.1 Aggregatibacter sp. oral taxon 458 str. W10330
ATTGTAGCGTGCATCTTGATGCACGACCAAACCATACACGGAACGTCATTTAACCCTTTCGGACATTCATGATTTCGTGCGTAGCGTGCCACGAATAATTTTCCTCACGAGCGTTTTTATTCGTGCAACAAGTTGCACGCTACGATTCTAAAAAGTGCGGTGAGATTTTACCTTGTTTTTTCAATTAAATAGGTTTCGTATGCGTTTATTGCATATCGGCGAAAATCCTAAAACAAACTGAGGCAAATTCCCGTATGTTTTCTTCGAAACATAAAAAACATCAAGAATATCGACCGCACTTCACATTTTTTTGAAAAAACACTTGCAGTAAAATTTTTTTTGAAGTAGCTTAAAAAGTAGTTCACATAGGAGATTCCAAAATGCGCTTTATTCGTCGTCACCATCATCACCACGTAACTGAATGATCTTTCAGGTATTTGGTGTGCTTGGAAGATAACTTCCGAGCAGGCACGAATAAAATGCTATCCTTTAAAACCCCTCGGAAGTTGACTTTCGAGGGGTTTGTTTTTTTACCGTAAAAATAAATTCCTCAGAAATTAGCCGATGATTTTATTAGACAAATTTTATTTCTCTAGTACATTATCAATAACTTAATCATAAGGACAAAAAAATGCTAACCAATCCAGTTGTTATTTCCATCGCAGTCTTGCTGATTCTCAGCTTGCTACGAATTAACGTGGTCGTTGCCTTGGTTATTTCTGCCCTCACCGCAGGTTTAATCGGCGATTTAGGCCTAACAAAAACCATTGAAGCCTTTACCGGCGGACTCGGCGGTGGTGCTGAAGTGGCAATGAACTATGCTATGCTCGGTGCCTTTGCCATTGCCATCTCCAAATCAGGCATCACCGATTTGCTCGCCTATAAAGTCATTACCCGCATGAACAAAACCCCATCTGCCAACGGGATTGCCATGTTCAAATATGCCTTATTAGGGATTTTGGTCTTGTTCTCGATTTCCTCACAAAACTTGTTACCGGTGCACATTGCGTTTATTCCAATTGTTGTTCCACCACTACTTGCTGTGTTCAACAAACTGAAAATTGACCGTCGTGCCGTGGCTTGCGTCCTCACTTTCGGTTTAACCGCCACCTATATGTTATTACCTGTGGGTTTCGGTAAAATCTTTATCGAAAGCGTTTTGGTGAAAAATATTAATAATGTCGGTGCCTCATTGGGCTTACAAACAACGGTAGGTGAAGTCTCCCTCGCTATGATGATTCCGGTTACCGGGATGATTTTAGGTTTATTGACTGCGGTATTTATCACTTATCGCAAACCACGTGAATATGCCGTCACCACAGCAGAACCAACAACGCAAGACATTGAGCAACACATTGCTAACATTACACCAAAACAAATCACCGCAAGCCTTGTTGCAATTGTGGCTACCTTCACCACACAATTAGTCACAAGCTCTACTATCATCGGTGGTTTAGTCGGTTTAGTCATTTTTGCCGTGTTCGGTATCTTTAAGCTCAAAGAAAGTAACGACATTTTTCAACAAGGCTTACGCTTAATGGCCATGATCGGTTTCGTGATGATCGCTGCCTCCGGTTTCGCCAATGTGATTAACACCACCAGTGGCGTAACAGACTTAGTACAAACCTTAGGGCAAGGGTTACAAAGTAAAGGACTTGCCGCGTTCTTAATGTTATTCGTCGGCTTGTTGATCACCATGGGGATCGGGTCTTCCTTCTCTACGGTGCCAATCATCACCTCGATTTATGTACCGCTTTGTTTGTCTTTCGGCTTCTCCCCACTTGCCACCGTGTCTATCGTGGGCGTTGCGGCAGCATTAGGTGATGCGGGCTCACCGGCGTCTGACTCAACCTTAGGGCCGACATCCGGTTTGAATATGGACGGTAAACACGACCATATTTGGGATTCTGTTGTACCTACCTTCATTCACTATAACATTCCGTTGTTAGCCTTTGGCTGGCTTGCAGCAATGACTCTCTAAACCTAAAGTGCGGTCGGAAAAACACGTAAATTTTCTACCGCACTTTTGCTTTTTTATGTCTATGAACAACATTTCCACTCAACGCCTAAAACAAAGTCTCCAGGATTTCTTCGCGCGTTACACCACGCAAAAAGAAGAGATTGTTTACACCAAATTTTCACCCAATCTGTTTACGGAAAATTGGCAAAAGACGGCATTTTATTTTGCGCAGATCGAACACTCTCTTATGCAGCTTGAACAGATTGAAAGCAATAACATTGAAGCATGGCAGTTTTACACGCAAAAACTATCCGCACAATGCACCGCACTTTCGGATGCCTTAACGCGTCAACAGCAAAATGCGCAACTCTTTCCCGTTAAAGATAAAGAAGAAAATAAACCGCAAAATAAACGTCAACATCCCGTACACAGCCTGCCACCGCGCGAGCGCTTGGCAAAATATTATGAATATTTAGCGTCTTTTAATGAGAAAATTCAGCACGAGCAAGACAGTTTAAGTGAAGCGCAGAGAGAGGGACTTCCATTTAACCGATTAAAACTGGAACAACTAGAACAACGTCGCGCCCGTTGCTTGGAAGCCATCGAAATGTTAGAGGAATATTTAATTTTCCTCGAAAAGCAAAAATAGTCGCAATAAAAAACCTCGCCAAAATCGCGAGGTTTTTTCATTTTCATAAGATGCATTAGCCGGTGTAACGACCCACACCCAGTTCATCTTCTTTACGGGTGCGGTTAATTACCATTTGTGGCGATTGCAACACACGCAAGCCCATTTGATCTTCAGTGCGTACCACGTCACCACGTAAGGAGTTTGTGAATACATCGGTGATTTTAATATCGACAAATTTCCCAATCATTTCCGGCGTACCTTGGAAATTCACAATACGGTTGGTTTCCGTACGACCGGTTAATTCCATAATATCTTTCTTGGACGGACCTTCCACTAATACACGTTGCTCCGTGCCTAACATCGCACGGCTGAATTGTGCCGCTTGGTTATTGATACGTTGTTGCAACAAATATAAACGTTGTTTTTTCTCGTCTTCGGTGACATCGTCAGGATAATCTGCCGCCGGTGTACCTGGTCGGGCAGAATAAATGAAGCTAAAACTCATGTCGAAGTTCACTTGGGCGATCAAATTCATGGTCTGCTCGAAATCTTCATTGGTTTCCCCCGGGAAGCCCACAATGAAGTCAGAACTGATTTGAATATTCGGACGTACTGCTTTTAGTTTGCGAATAATGGATTTGTATTCAAGCGCTGTATGTCCGCGTTTCATCATGGTTAAAACGCGATCTGAACCGGATTGCACCGGCAAATGAAGGAAACTCACGAGCTCCGGTGTATCACGATACACGTCGATAATATCGTCGGTGAATTCGATCGGATGACTCGTGGTAAAACGTAAACGGTCAATACCGTCAATAGCAGCGACTAAACGCAATAATTCCGCAAAGGTACAAATTTCACCGTCAAACGTCGGACCACGATAAGCATTCACGTTTTGACCAAGCAAATTCACTTCACGTACGCCCTGTGCGGCTAACTGCGCAATTTCAAATAAAATATCATCCACCGGACGACTGACTTCCTCACCACGGGTATAAGGCACCACACAATAAGTACAATATTTATTACAGCCTTCCATAATAGAAACGAATGCGGTTGGTCCCTCTGCACGAGGCTCCGGCAGACAGTCAAATTTTTCAATTTCCGGGAAACTAATATCTACAACGGAACTTTTCCCACCGCGAATTTGATTAATCATTTCAGGCAAACGATGCAACGTTTGCGGCCCGAAAACAATGTCCACATAAGGCGCTCGGGTGCGAATGTGTTCACCTTCTTGCGATGCCACACAACCGCCCACGCCAATCAATAAATTCGGGTTATTTTTCTTTAATTCTTTCCAACGACCTAATTGATGAAAGACTTTTTCCTGTGCTTTTTCACGAATGGAACAGGTATTTAATAATAAAACATCCGCTTCTTCCGGCACCTCGGTAAGTTCCAAACCGTGTGTGCTGTGTAATAAATCGGCCATTTTAGATGAATCGTACTCATTCATCTGGCAGCCCCAAGTTTTAATATGTAGTTTTTGCGTCATACTGGCTAAAATTTACTCTAATGGTTCATAAAAATTGACTGGCTATTCTACCGAGTTGCGCTTTTTCCCGCTAGCAAAAAAGCAGATTTTTCGGAGATTTTTACCTGTTGGAGGTAGAAAAAAATAACGGTTGTAGAGAAAAAAGGAAAGGCAGATAAACACCCTAGAAAAGCAAGCTTCGCCTGAAATTTATCTGCCATGAATCAATACATGGAATGACTTACTGATTCGGTGAGTAATAAAGTTTACCAATTTCAATCTTTTGACGGCCGGTTTGTTCGCGCCATTTATTACTATCACGCAAAGAATAAACGCAACCGCAATATTCTTGCTGATAAAAACGCTCGCGTTTACTTATTTCAATCATCCGTTGTGAGCCACCTTCTTTACGCCAGTTATAATCCCAATAAATCACATCGTCATATTTTTCTGCTGCACGATGACCGCAACCGTTAATTTGCTCCATGTCTTTCCAGCGGGAAATGCCAAGGCAACTGGTGAACACAGGGAAACCGTGTTCATGAGCATATTCAGCGGCTTTTTCAAAACGCATATCGAAACACATGGTGCAACGAATGCCACGTTCCGGCTCCCATTCCATGCCTTTAGCACGATCAAACCATTCTTGACGATCGTAGTCGGCATCAATAAACGGGATACCAAATTTTTGCGCAAAACGAATATTTTCTTCTTTGCGAATTAAATATTCTTTTAACGGGTGAATATTCGGGTTGTAGAAATAAATCGTAAATTCAATACCGGACGCCAAAATAGCTTCCATCACCTCACCAGAGCAAGGGGCACAGCAGGAATGCAAAAGCAGTTTATTATGCCCATTTGGCAATTCCAGTTTTTCACGAATAAACGGCGCATTCGGATCTTTGCGCGGTTTTTGTTTGCGCGTTTTATGTTGAAAACCGACCGCACTTTGAGATTGTTGTTCTGTCATCTTAATAGCTTCTATCTACCGATAAATATGCCAAGGAAATCAACGCTTGTTTATATTCGCTTTCCGGCAAAATTTGAATCGCATCAACCGCTTTTTGCACTTCTTGTTTAGCGCGATCCATCGCGTAATCAAGGGATTTATGCTCAGCCATAATGGCTAACACCTCATCAATGGCCTCGCGTTTTCCGCCTTGCTCAATGGCCTCACGAATTAATGCGGCTTGTTGCTCATTGCCGTGGTGCATCGCGTGTAATAAAGGAAGTGTCGGTTTGCCTTCAGCTAAATCATCGCCCACATTTTTCCCTAAGGCCTTGGCACTCGCGCTGTAATCTAGCACATCATCCACCAACTGGAATGCCGTGCCGAGATAACGACCATAACTTTGCAACGCCTGCTCCTGCGCTTCACTGCCGCCGGCAATGATTGCGGCCGCTTGCGCCGCCACCTCAAATAAACGAGCGGTTTTGCTGTAAATTACCCGCATATAATTTTCTTCACTGGTTTGCGGATCATTCACATTCATTAATTGTTGTACTTCGCCTTCTGCCAACACATTGGTGGCGTCCGCCATAATGCGCAAAATTTTTAACGATTCCAGCTGAGCAACTAATTGGAACGCACGGGTATAAATGAAATCGCCCACCAAGACGCTTGCGGCATTACCAAACTCCGCATTCGCCGTAGCGCGTCCACGACGCATATCCGATTCATCGACGACATCATCATGCAACAAAGACGCCGTGTGAATAAATTCGACAAAGGTGGCACAGGTAATGGCTTTTGCCCCTTCAAAACCCAAGGATCTTGCCGCCAGCACGGCAATTAACGGACGAATACGCTTGCCACCGCCTTGTACGATATAGAATCCCAATTGATTAATCAGCACCACATCTGAGTTCAGCTGGGCTAAAATCGATTCGTTCACTTTTTGCATATCCGCTTGGCTTAACGCCTGGATCGCATTCATATCCATTAAGTTTGTTGTCTTCATTTTGGTTAATTTGAACTAAATAGGGCCGGTTACGTTAAAACTGAGGCATAAAGTGCGGTCGATTTTACCTGATTTTTTAGGCTTTCTGAAATCGTTCCGGGGAATTTGTGGGATTTTTTATTTTCTTTTAAAGAAGTCCTTGCCATAAGGCAAATTTTTACGTAGAATTTGCGCCCTATTTATATGAATTTTATGTGCGAAATGAAACAACATTAGAGCACAATTTATAGCGGAGTATTTATGTACGCAGTTTTCCAAAGTGGCGGTAAACAACACCGAGTAAGCGAAGGTCAAGTCGTTCGTTTAGAAAAACTTGAACTTGCAACTGGCGCAACAGTTGAGTTCGATTCAGTGTTGATGGTCGTTAATGGTGAAGATGTTAAAATCGGTGCCCCAGTCGTTGCTGGTGCAAAAGTAGTGGCTGAAGTAGTTGCGCAAGGTCGTGGCGATAAAGTAAAAATCGTTAAGTTCCGTCGTCGTAAACACAGCCGTAAACAACAAGGTCATCGTCAGTGGTTCACAGAAGTGAAAATCACTGGGATTCAAGCATAATTTCAGAGGAGATCAAGTAGATGGCAACTAAAAAAGCTGGTGGTTCAACTCGTAACGGTCGTGATTCTGAAGCTAAACGTCTTGGTGTTAAACGTTTCGGTGGCGAATCTGTATTAGCAGGTAGCATCATCGTTCGTCAACGTGGTACTAAATTCCACGCAGGCAACAACGTTGGAATGGGACGTGACCACACCTTATTCGCGACAGCCGATGGTAAAGTAAAATTTGAAGTAAAAGGCGAGAAAAGCCGTAAATACGTAAGTATCGTTACTGAATAATTTTACACAGAGAACAAAATAAATACCCTGCAAAAGCAGGGTATTTTTTTAGGTTATTTCAATCATCAAATCCTCATCCAATTTACACTTCAATCAGTTTTTACGCTGAAAGCAGTTGCTTCATCACGATCTTCAAAGTGCGGTCGAAAATAATTGCATTTTTTCTAATCTAAAATAGCCAATACACTTTCCGGCGGGCGCCCTATTTTGGCTTTATCGCCGTTAATAAGAATAGGACGTTCTAAAAGTGAGGAATGTTGACTAATCGCTTGCAAAAGCGCCTCCTGACTCAAATTCGGGTTATCCAGACCCAGTTCACCATATAACGCATCTTTTGTTCGCATCATTTGTCGAATATCGCTGATGCCTAGTTTATCTGCAAGATGTTGTAATTCAGTTGGCGTATAGGTGTTTTGCAAATAAAGCTCAATTTTAGGATGAATATGATGCTGTTCTAATAAAGCTAACGTTTCACGGCTTTTTGAACAACGAGGGTTATGAAAAAGAATAAGTGACATGGAAATTCCTTCTGTATATGTGATTCGCTTAAATTTTAACTTATAATCGTACCCGTTTTACAGAGGTATTTATTATGATTGAAATGTTAAAAACGTGGTACGTTCGTCGTTTCAGCGATCCGCAAGCGATGGGATTATTTGCCATTTTGTTGTTTGGCTTTATCTTAATCTATTTTTTGAGTGATTTGATTGCACCCTTGCTCGTTGCCATTGTGCTTGCTTATCTTTTAGAATGGCCCGTTCGTTGGTTAAATACGCGCTTAAAATGTCCAAGACTACTCGCTAGCACCATTATTTTAGGTGGATTTATCGGCTTAGTTTTCTTAATTGTTGTCGTTTTAATCCCTAATCTATGGGGGCAAATGGCGGGATTATTAGGCGATTTACCACATATGTTCAATAAATTTAATGAATGGCTACTCTCCTTGCCGGAACACTACCCAGAATTAATTGACTATCAAATGGTTGATTCTATTTTCAGTTCCGTGCGTACTAAAATTCTCGGTTTAGGCGAATCTGCCTTAAAACTCTCTCTTTCCTCGATCATGAACTTGGTGACATTGGGGATTTATTCTTTTCTTGTGCCACTCATGATTTTTTTCTTGCTGAAAGATAAAGAACAATTAATTGCCGGCGTCAGCCGTTTTCTACCGCGTAACCGAACATTAGCCTCTGTGGTTTGGTTAGAAATGCAACAACAAATCGCCAATTATATTCGTGGAAAATTAATGGAAATTTTGGTGGTCACCATTATCACCTACGCCACCTTTCTCATTTTCGGCTTAAATTACCCATTATTATTAGCCGTAGCGGTCGGACTTTCCGTATTAGTGCCTTATATCGGTGCGGTGTTAGTGACCATTCCTGTCGTGCTGGTTGCGATTTTTCAGTTCGGTGATACCCATACGTTTTGGTACATCGTGATCACATTTATCATCACCCAGCTCTTAGACGGTAACCTACTTGTGCCTTTTCTTTTTTCGGAAGCCGTGAATTTACATCCGCTGATTATCATTATTGCGGTGCTTATTTTTGGCGGCTTGTGGGGATTCTGGGGGGTATTTTTCGCCATTCCATTGGCGACGTTAGTGAAAGCCGTCGTCAATGCTTGGCCTTCCAATGAAACATAAGGAAGGCCCAAAGCCATCCTCTAGAGACGAAATAATGCGATAAAATAGAGCGTCATTTACATTAAAGTACGCGTAATAACACCGGTTGGTAAGCCGATTTACGGTTCAGTTTTTGGGCATACCAGCGCACACCAAGGAAGGAAAGTGCGGTGGAAATAAAAATAAAAAATACGCTGACAAGCTCGTGACTCAACAACGAATCAAACAACAGTGTGCTGAATAATAAGGTGAACAACGGAACGCAATACATCAGTAACGCCGATTTGATCAAGGAATGTTCAGACAAACCAATCTCCACCCTCTGCCCAACTTTTAACGGGGTAATGGTTTCAACGGTGAAGATATGCTCACCACGCGCACCGCTACCGGTTAATTCCGATAATGCGGAATTTCCACAAGCGGATTTTGCCGCACAACTGCCACACGCGCTTTGTGATTGGCATTTGACTTTCGCCTTGCCGGATTCGTATTCAATCACGACCGCACTTTCTGTCAACATAATAAGCCTATTTAGTTTTTGTTAAATTGAATGTCTTGCACAATACGTTTTGCCGTAGAAATCGGTAATTGCCCAATAATTGTTACCTCTTTATTGCCCACGGTTTCGTTATAAATCGTGTATGCGCCTTGTCGCCAAGTATTATCCGGCTGTGTATTTTCAGTCATTTTGTCAGATACATATAGCGTAAAAGAAAAAAGTCCATCGCTATAAAGTTGTGATTCAATTTTATCATTGCTATCACGTTCAATACTACGATTTACTGCTTTAAAACCTTGTGGCAACCAACCCGGCGCCCAAGTAAAGTTTGGCGTTTGATTGGCATTTTTATCCATTAATAACGGAGGGAAAGCCACTTGATTGAAATAATCCACTAAGCCTGAAATTCCATTTCCCACATACACATTAACGACACGGAATTGATCCAATAAATTGCCATCGCGATCCAACATATCGCTGCGCAACAACAAGTTATTCTCTTCATCAATAAAAGCAACATATTGATAACGAAAATCGTCTTTCGGCAAAATTCGAATGGTTTGCACCACATGATCCGCTACTCGATTACGCCCGATATTCACAAAATCATAGTATTGCTCCAAGGTATCAAAATTCGCACGAATGAGTGGCGGCAAATTATCGGTAATTCCTTCACTGTTAATGCTAAAGGGTTGATAGTTTGGCTGGAAATAGCTAATTAATTTATCGCGTTGAATAATTTCTTGTTGAGCGCCATCAAGTGTCACTAATTGCGCAAATGTTTTGCCGTTCACTTTAAAATGACGATAACGCAACGAATCCATATTGGACGGCGTGGTTTGCACAAAAGAAAACTCATAATTGAGCTGATCGGCGGCTTTCTTCATTTCCTGCAACAACTGTTTCGCCGAAAGCGTTTCGGCACCGACAGAAGAAAATGAAGTACTGAGTAAGAAAAAAAGTGCGGTGGTTTTTAAAAATGTTTTTAACATGATCAAATTCCTAATAAACAAATTCACCACCAAAAATGGTGGTGAATTCTTATAAAATGGTCATCCCGAAACACAGGATTATTTATTGTTGCGGTTTTGTCCCAAATTGATGGAATCCGCATAAACCCGGCGTTGTAGTTCATAACTTTGCAACATCGCACCAATACGCTTATTTTTTTGCTCAAGCTGCTCAGCTGTCATCACATCTTTGCTTGGCGCATTGTAACTCACTTCTTGCACACCATTGTTAAAAGGCAGGGTCTGTAATACTGGCGCATCCACCGCACTTTGAACGGTAGATTTCGCATTAAAAGACTGCACGCCTAATACGGCTACCAAACACACGCTTGCTGCAACGGCAACCTGTGTTATCGGCATAAACCACGCTTTCAATTTTTGCATGAACGGCGTATTTTCCACTTCCTGTGGCAACGGTTGAGACGTCATTGCGTTAGGCACTTGAATCTCTTCTGTTGCAATTAAGCTTTCCATTTTGGCGGTGAAATCAGCGCCTAATACAACATTCGATTCTTGACGCATAATAGAACGAATGGTGTGAAAATCTTCCCAACTTTCCTGCAATTCCGCATCTTGGCATAATTGTTCGGTGAACGTAGGATTCACTTGCTCACCGTCCATATATGCTGAAAGTAATTCTTTTTGCATTTTTTACTCCGACTCACCGTAGTGGTATTCTTAATTTTCAATTAACGTTGTAAAAGCGGTTTGACCTTGCTTTCAATAATTTCACGTGCTCTAAAAATTCGTGATCTGACCGTCCCCACCGGACATTCCATAATTTCCGCAATTTCTTCGTAACTCAATCCTTCAATTTCGCGCAAAGTAATTGCTGTGCGTAAATCTTCTTGTAAGCCTTTAATGGTATCAAACACAATTTTCTTTAATTCGTTAGATAACATTTCGTTTTCAGGTGTTGCCACATCCCGTAAATTCGATCCGACATCGTAAGACTCTGCCTCTTCAGCCAAAATATCTTCATTTGGAGGACGGCGACCCTGTGCCGTTAAATAATTTTTTGCAGTATTTACTGCGATTCTATATAGCCAAGTATAAAAAGCACTATCACCACGAAAAGCACCGATAGAACGGTAGGCTTTTATAAATGATTCTTGTACAACATCGGGAATATCATTCGGTGAAACATACCGCGTTAACAATCCGGCGACTCTATTTTGATAACGCGATACCAACAAATTGAAAGCTTTCTTATCTCCCTGCTGCACCCTTTCTACCAAAGCTTGATCTGTTAGCTGTTCAGCCATATCACCTCAAATATTACGTCTCACAAACTTTAATTTCAAAGCCAGCAAGCTTACAGCAAATTAGACGAAATGAATAAAAAAAAGTTCAGTTCTTTTATAAAAATGAATAAAACAATACAAATCAATGTGTTAGATTGAGCTTTTGTTGAATTTCCTGCACCATGTCAGCCAATTGCGGATCTGCAATTTCGCCATGATTAAAGAACCAAGAAAACAACTGCAAATCGCTACAAGCCAACAAGCGAACAAAAATGGCTTTTTTATGCTCGCTTAACTGCTCAAAATGCTGTTTATAAAACGGCATGATGACCTTATCCAACTCCAGCATCCCACGCCGACAATCCCATTCAATACGTAACGGATCGTAGTTTTTCATGTTATTCTCCAATCAAATACATTGGCCTTTTCCGAAGTGGATAGAAAGTGCCTATTCTCTGAAATCAAATCCGGCGCATTTCCACACCGTATTTTAACGCTATTCCTTTAGTTTAACTTGAATGCATACATAATTATAGTGATGAATAGATAGAGATTTGAAGTCGCTCAAAAAATATAAAAAAACCACCGCACTTTATTCCTCAAATACCATAAAAAAGAGCAACACAGCCTAACTGCGTTGCTCTTTGAATTGTTCAATTTATTCGAGCTATTTTTTCTTCGGTCGTTCCCAGTCTTGTACGTGTTTTTGTGGCACACGGGTGGTGACCAGTTCGTCGCGTTTAACATCGTAACGAATGGTGGAACCGGCACCAATCGTCGCACCGCTTTCAATCGTCACCGGCGCAATAAGTTGGCTATCGGAGCCGACAAAGACGTTATCGCCGATAGTGGTTTTAAATTTATTGGCTCCGTCATAGTTACAGGTAATCACGCCCGCGCCGATATTACAATTTTGGCCAATTTCCGCATCGCCCACATAGGTTAAGTGGTTCACTTTGGATCCCTTGCCGATTTGTGCTTTTTTAATTTCCACAAAGTTGCCGACATGGGTGTTTTCTGCCAGTTCTGCGCCCGGACGCAAGCGGGAGAATGGGCCGATAGCCGCATTGGCACCCACGGTAGCATCTTCCAGTACGGAATACGGTTTAATTTCTACATCATCGCCGATGTCACAGTTTGTCAGCACACAACCGGCACCGATTTTCACCCGATTTCCCAACCGCACTTCGCCGTTTAAAATCACGTTAACATCAATTTCAACATCTTTGCCGTGAGTCAAGTTGCCACGCAAATCAAAACGCTCAGGATCTAACAACATTACGCCTGCCAACATCAGTTTATCCGCTTGTTTACGCTGAAAATAACGCTCCATGCGCGCTAATTGTTGACGGTTATTAATACCTTCAACTTCCATAAAATCCTCAGCTTGTACTGCAACAACAGCACGCCCATCACGATTTGCTAGCCCAATGACATCCGTAATGTAATACTCGCCTTGCGCATTATTATTGTCTAACTGAGCAAGCCATTTCTTAAAACTTGCGCCATCAGCAACTAAAACCCCTGTATTGATCTCACGAATCTCCCGTTGTTCCGGTGAGGCATCTTTTTGCTCCACAATCCCAACGACTTTACCGTTTTCACGTAAAATTCGGCCATATCCTGTTGGGTTATCCAATACCACCGTTAAAACAGCAACGCCATTTTCAGGCTTGGCATTAATCAACTTTTGCAAGGTTTCAGGCGTGATCATCGGTCCATCGCCATACACCATCAAAATATTTTCATCATCCGCAAAAAACGGTGCGGCCTGTTGCATGGCATGGCCTGTGCCGAGCTGTTCTGTTTGCAAAACCCAGTTGACAGGTTCGTTGGCTAAGCGTTGTTGCATCAAATCGCCACCGTGTCCGTAAACCAAATGAATATTGCGCGCGCCAAGTTGTTTCGCCGTATCGATAACGTGTTTTACCATCGGTTTGCCCGCAATCGGATGTAAGACTTTGGGTAAATCGGAATACATGCGGGTGCCTTTGCCGGCCGCCAAAATGACGACGCTGAGTGCTTGAGTTGTCATAAAAATGTCTCTTTTGTTCGCTAAAAATTGTGCGCTAGTATATCACTCTTGGCATTTTGTAAAAGAATAAAAAACACCGCACGTCTTCCTGTTATTTTTCCCCATTTTACGCTATTCTATGCCGTATTTTCTCAGTTAAAACCCGCCAAAGTGCGGTCTATTTTTAAGGTGATTTTTTATGCAAGAACAATATCGTCCTGATTTACTTGAACCGGAAGTGCAAAAATTCTGGCAGGACAATAAAACTTTTAAAGCTGTCCAAGATAACAATAAAGAAAAATACTATTGTCTTTCCATGTTCCCTTATCCATCAGGCCGTTTGCACATGGGACATGTGCGTAATTACACCATCGGTGATGTGGTTTCCCGTTATCAACGCATGAAAGGAAAAAATGTGTTGCAACCGTTCGGTTGGGATGCTTTCGGGTTGCCGGCGGAAGGCGCGGCAGTGAAAAACAACACCGCACCGGCCAAGTGGACATACGAAAACATTGCTTACATGAAGAAACAACTTCAACTTTTAGGCTTTGGTTTCGACTGGGATCGTGAAATTGCGACCTGTAAACCGGATTATTACAAATGGGAACAATGGTTTTTCACGGAGCTTTATAAAAAAGGCTTGGTGTATAAAAAAACCTCTACCGTGAACTGGTGTCCGAACGATAAAACCGTCTTGGCGAATGAACAAGTGCATGAAGGGTGTTGCTGGCGCTGTGATACACCGGTAGAACAAAAAGAAATTCCACAATGGTTTATTAAAATCACAGACTATGCAGAACAATTATTGGGCGGGTTAGATCAGCTTCCGCAGTGGCCGGATCAAGTGAAAACTATGCAACGTAACTGGATTGGTCGTTCTGAAGGGGTGGAGATCACTTTTGATATTAAAGACACCAATGAGAAATTAGCGGTTTACACGACTCGTCCGGATACGTTCTACGGCGTGAGTTATGTGGCGGTGGCTGCCGCCCATCCATTGGCGACACTGGCGGCAAAAAATCATCCTGAATTGGCACAGTTCATTCAAGAAGCGAAAAACACGAAAGTCGCGGAAGCAGACATTGCCACCATGGAGAAAAAAGGCATGGCGACCGGTTTGTATGCAGTACATCCGTTAACCGGTGAACAAGTACCTGTGTGGGTGGCAAACTTTGTGTTAATGTACTATGGTACCGGTGCAGTCATGGCCGTGCCGGCGCATGATCAACGCGATTTTGAATTTGCCCAAAAATACCATTTACCGATTAAGCAAGTCATCGAACCGATGAACGGCGAAGAAATCGATTTAACCAAACAAGCCTTTACCGAACACGGCAAACTGATTCATTCCGGTGAGTTTGATGGTTTAACCTTTGAATCGGCGTTCAACGGTATTGCCGATAAATTAGAACAATTAGGCGTAGGCAAACGCCAAGTAAATTATCGTTTACGCGACTGGGGCGTTTCTCGTCAACGTTATTGGGGCGCGCCGATTCCGATGTTGACCTTGGAAAATGGCGATGTGGTGCCGGCACCGATGGAAGATTTGCCAATTATTCTGCCGGAAGATGTGGTCATGGATGGCGTAAACAGCCCAATTAAAGCGGATCCGGAATGGGCGAAAACCACCTATCAAGGCAAACCGGCATTAAAAGAAACCGATACTTTCGATACGTTTATGGAATCCTCGTGGTATTACGCCCGCTACACTTGTCCACAATATCAACAAGGCATGTTAAATAGCGAAGAGGCGAACTACTGGTTGCCGGTGGATCAGTATATCGGCGGTATTGAGCATGCGACTATGCATTTATTGTATTTCCGCTTCTTCCATAAATTATTGCGTGATGCAGGCTTTGTCACCAGTGATGAACCGGCGAATAAATTGTTATGCCAAGGCATGGTGTTAGCGGACGCGTTCTATTACACCAGTCCGACCAATGAACGTATCTGGGTTTCGCCAACCAAAGTGACTTTAGAGCGTGACGACAAAGGTCGTATCGTGAAAGCGGTGGATGATGAAGGTCATGAGTTGGTGCACGCCGGTATGACGAAAATGTCGAAATCCAAAAATAACGGTATTGACCCGCAAGAAATGGTGGAAAAATACGGCGCAGACACTGTGCGCTTGTTCATGATGTTTGCCTCTCCTGCAGAAATGACCTTGGAATGGCAAGAATCCGGTGTTGAAGGCGCGAAACGTTTCTTAGCGCGTGTATGGAATTTGGTGTTTGAATACAGCAAAAATCTAACAAAAACAGCCGTCAATCCGACCGCACTTTCTAGCACTCAAAAAGCGTTACGTCGTGATGTCCACAAAACCATTGCGAAAGTAAGCGATGACATTGGTCGTCGTCAAACGTTCAATACAGCGATTGCGGCAATCATGGAATTAATGAATAAACTCACCCGTGCGCCGTTGGATGATGAGCAAGATCGTGCGGTGATGGCAGAAGCCTTGAGCGCAGTCGTGCGTATGCTTTATCCAATTACACCACACATTTGTTTCCGTTTATGGAAAGAACTGGGCAATCAAGACATTATCGACTTTGCCCCTTGGGTGGAAGCGGATCCTGAGGCAATGATTGAAGATGAAAAATTGATTGTGGTTCAAGTGAACGGAAAAGTGCGTGGTAAAGTCACTGTCGCTGCAGATGCAGACGAAGAAAGTGTGAAAGCGATCGCCTTTGCCGATGAAAACGTCAAACGTTTTACCGACGGAACGCAAATCGTTAAGGTGATTTATGTTGCCGGCAAGTTGCTTAATGTTGTGGTGAAACCGCAGTAATCTAATCAAAAAAATGACCGCACTTAACGCAAAGTGCGGTCATTTTCCTTGTTATTTTTCGAGATCAAAACTCGTCCTCACACTCACCACTGCCCACATAATCCGCAAAATCCTCTTGATGAAACCCATGTGACAGCATGTATTGCCAAATTTTTTGGCGCATTTTCGGCGGTTGCTTTTCCTTATAATCAGGAAACTTTTTGCGTAACACATTTAACGCCAATGCCGACCAATCAATATCGCATTCACGGACAACCGCTTCAATGGTTGCGCTTTCAATCCCTTTTAATTGACGCAATTCTTGTTTGATTCGATTGATGCCATAGCCTCGTTGAGAACGACTGTTCAAATAACTTTCAGTAAAACGCTGATCACTTTGCCAATTTTTTTGCTGGCAATGGGCAATGGCTTGGTCAATTTCTTCCTCGGAAAAGGCTTTTTCCTGCATTTTGCAACGCAGTTCAAATTCGCTGTATTCACGGCGAGAAAGTAAATTCATCACATAATTGAGGGCAAAGGAGGACATATTGTGTTACTTGTGATTATGGTTAAAAAACAGATAGAAAAAGTGCGGTCATTTTTGAGAAGTTTTAAAACTCTTTGAAAATCAACTGCGCTTTCAAACATTAAATTCTACGAATACTTTTTCATTAATTCATAAATTGGTTTTAATTGAGGCTCATTAGCTGTAGGTTTATAACTTTCAAGAATGGTTTCATCCTCATTTACTAAGTAACGCACATTTGCCCCTTTTTGAAGCATAAGCTCTAAAACATCCAATCTCTCTGGGATATATCCAATCATAGATAAAGGGATTAAACCATCTTGGTTAGGTAAATTAGGATTTGCTCCTGCTTTGAGCAACGCTATCGCTGCCTCAGCATTTTTACTTCGTAATGCAAAGGAGTCATTCCGTATATATCCTGAGCATTAATATCTATACCCTTATTAATTAGATAATTAATAACATCAGAGGATGGTTTATTTGATTCAAATCCTAATAAGGCTTTATGCAACCAATTCCAATGCTCTACAGGAGTTACTTCCATGATATTCCTTTCCCTATTTTGGGAAAGCACTTCCAATAAAGTAAATCACCAGAATCCATTGCATCTAAAATTTTTATGCCCATCTCTAACTTATTATTCATTTATTTTCCTCTTTCAAAGTTTTTCATATCGCGAACAATTCATTCAATATCATCTTTACCAGGCATCTCATTTCTATGACTCCGATTTCCAGACATATTTTCTAACCTAAATTTATTAGGTCTTGCATTTACATAATCATTAAATTGTTTTTGACTCTAATTTAATTCTTTAGCTGCAAGAGATAATCGTCTATGCTCCCATCCAGGAATATGCTCTATATCAAACGGAGCATTCACTATTTTACCTGTTTCTTTATAAAGAAATACATTATCTGAAACCTGCTCATATTGTGAAAGAATATTTTTCTTATAGTGAATAAAAACAAAAGGCATCAATCTGATGCCTTTTTAATTCATTAACATGAAAAATTAACGTTCGTTCCAACGTTTGATCGATTCACGAATCACTTCCTTGGCTTACTTCAAAAATGCCGCATGATAGGCAATATGCTCACCAATAAAACTGGCGATGAAGTAATAGCTATGATCGTAGCCTCTGTGGAAGCGTACATCGATCGGCTGATTTGCCACACGACAGGTTTCGATAAAATCTTCGGTACGTAATTGTGTTGGCAAAAATTCATCTTCTAAGCCCTGATCAATACGCATACCTTGCACTTTATAGCCTTGTTGAATAAGCGAGCTGGCATCATATTGCTGCCATTTTTCACGATCTTTCCCTAAATAAGTAGTAAAGGCTTTTTCTCCCCAAGGCACAAGGCTTGGCGATAAAATAGGCGAAAAGGCAGAAACACTTTGATAACGTTCTTGGTTTCGCAATGCTAATACCAATGCGCCGTGTCCACCCATTGAATGTCCCATAATGGAACGTTTGCCATTGGTAGGGAAATTTGCTTCAATCATACCTGGCAATTCATTCAAGATATAATCATACATCTGATAATTCGTCGCCCAAGGCTGCTCGGTCGCATTAACATAAAAGCCCGCACCTTGCCCTAAATCGTAAGCTGCATCGTTCGGCACTTGCTCTCCACGCGGGCTAGTATCTGGGGCAACCACAATCACTTGATGTTCTGCTGCATAACACTGAAAGCCTGATTTGGTAATGAAATTTTGTTCAGTACAAGTCAAGCCGGAAAGCCAATAAATCACACCAAGCGGTCGATTCTCCGGATTATTTGGCAAATAGACGGCAAATTTCATTTCGCATTGAAGCGTTTGGGCATCATGTGCCCAAACTTGTTGCGAACCGCCAAAAATTTGATGTTGTTCAATCAGTTTCATTGCGTACCTTAGTAATGAATAACTGTGCGGATCGATTTACCTTCATGCATTAACTCAAAGGCTTCATTGATTTGATCGAGTGTCATTGTGTGAGTCACAAACGGTTCTAACTGAATGTCACCTTTCATTGAATCTTCCACCATTTTCGGCAGTTCAGAACGACCTTTCACGCCACCAAATGCGGAGCCTTTCCAAACACGACCAGTGACCAACTGGAACGGACGAGTTGAAATTTCTTGTCCTGCACCCGCTACGCCGATGATAATGGATTGCCCCCAACCACGGTGTGCACTTTCTAATGCTTGACGCATTACGTTTACGTTGCCGATACATTCAAAGGTGTGGTCAATGCCCCACTTGTTGATGTCTAACAACACATCTTTAATCGGTTTATCGTAATCGTTCGGATTTAAACAATCCGTTGCACCGAACTGTTTTGCCAACTCGAATTTTGAAGGATTGGTATCAATGGCGATAATGCGACCGGCTTTGGCTTGACGTGCACCTTGCACCACAGCTAAACCAATCGCCCCTAAGCCAAACACTGCAACAGAGTCGCCTTCTTGTACTTTTGCTGTATTATGCACCGCACCAATACCAGTGGTAACACCACAGCCAAGTAAACACACCTGTTCGTGGTTCGCTTCTGGGTTGATTTTCGCCAGTGAAACTTCTGCAACAACTGAGTATTCACTGAAGGTTGAACAGCCCATATAGTGATAGATCGGCTGACCTTGATAAGAAAAACGCGTCGTGCCGTCCGGCATTAAACCTTTACCTTGTGTATCACGCACTGAGACGCATAAGTTGGTTTTACCTGAACGACAAAACTCACATTCGCCACATTCTGCGGTGTAAAGCGGAATCACGTGATCACCTGGTTTTACACTTAATACGCCTTCTCCTACAGCAACGACCACACCTGCACCTTCGTGTCCAAGCACGACTGGGAATACGCCTTCAGGATCGCTTCCTGATAACGTAAATGCATCAGTATGGCACACGCCCGTGTGAGTGTTGCGGATTAACACTTCGCCTTTGCGTGGCATTTCTACGTCGATTTCCACAATTTGTAAAGGTTGATTTGGGGCAAATGCTACCGCCGCACGAGATTTGATCGTTAAATTGATTTGTTTAATTTCCATTGTTTTTCCTCTTAATTCATTGACAAAGTTGCCTTGCCTAAGCAAGATAGCAACAGTTTACACTTTAGAGCCCACTCTAAGGCAAGCGTTTTTGCAACTTTTTATTTGGAAGGAAGGAAAATGACTTACACCACCGCTAAAGCTGCCGAAAAAATCGGTATCTCTCCCCACACCTTACGCTTTTACGACAAAGAGGGCTTATTGCCTAACGTTGGGCGCGATGAACACGGTAATCGCCGTTTTACAGATAACGACTTACAATGGTTGAGTTTATTACAATGTTTGAAAAATACAGGCATGAGCCTAAAAGACATCAAACGCTTCGCTGAATGTACCACTATTGGCGACGATACCATTGACGAACGTCTTGCATTATTTGAAAGCCAAACGGAAAATGTGAAGTGCCAAATTGCTGAATTAAAACGCTATTTAAACTTACTGGAATACAAGTTAGCGTTTTACCAAAAAGCCAAAGCATTAGGCTCAGTGGAAGCTGTAAATTTGCCGCAGATTCCTGAAATAGCCTAAGTTAGGGGCTTACTCCAACTTTTAGGGTGCAGATCATTTTTTTGTCCGCACTTTACCTATTACTTATTTTATTCGAAATCAGATTCAGCTACTTCGTCTTCAACGTCGGCGGTAATGGCTGTTTCCGGATGCGCTAACAATTCATCACGCAAGGTGCTTTCAATTAATTTCGCTTGCTCCGGATTCTCTTTTAACCATTTCATCGCATTGGTTTTACCCTGACCGATTTTCTCGTTTTCATAAGCATACCATGCGCCGGCTTTGCTGATGAGCTTGTGTTTTACGCCAAGATCAATCAATTCGCTTTCTTTAGAAATGCCTTCACCGTACAGAATTTGGAAGTCCACTTGACGGAATGGCGGTGCGACTTTGTTTTTCACCACTTTCACGCGGGTTTCGTTACCAATCACCTCATCGCCTTCTTTGATTGAGCCGACACGGCGAATATCCAAACGCACAGAGGCATAGAATTTCAACGCATTACCACCGGTGGTGGTTTCCGGGTTACCAAACATCACGCCGATCTTCATACGAATTTGGTTGATGAAAATCACCAAGCAGTTGGCATTTTTAATTTGTCCGGTCAATTTACGCAACGCTTGAGACATGAGACGCGCTTGCAAGCCCACATGAGAATCGCCCATGTCGCCTTCAATTTCCGCTTTCGGCGTTAAAGCTGCAACGGAGTCAACAATAATCACATCCACGGCTCCGGAACGCACTAAGGCATCACAGATTTCTAACGCTTGCTCACCATTATCCGGTTGAGAAACCAACAACTCTTTCACATCCACGCCCAGTTTAGAGGCATAAATTGGATCTAAGGCATGTTCCGCATCGATAAAGGCACAGGTTTTGCCCGCCTTTTGCGCTTCAGCAATCACAGAAAGCGTCAAGGTGGTTTTACCGGAAGATTCCGGGCCAAAAATTTCAACGATACGTCCCATTGGCAAACCGCCGATCCCTAACGCTAAGTCAAGACCGAAGGAACCGGTGGAAATCGCTTCAATATCCAATTTTTGGCTGTCGCCTAATTTCATGATGGCGCCTTTACCAAATTGTTTTTCGATTTGACCTAACGCGGCGTCGAGCGCTTTTTGTTTTTCTTCTTGAGTTGCCATTTTTTACCTCGGGAAAATCATTATCAAAATTTGCGCTTATAATAACTGTATCAATATACAGTATCAAGTAAAATTTTGATCTTTTTAAAAATAATGTGACACCGCTTCCAAAACCGCATTATTTTGCCGTTTATTCTGCTTGAGACATGATGTCCTCTATGCTTTCTTGGAGTGCCAACCAGTCAACTTCTACCTCTTCCAGCTGTTTTTTCACCTGCACCTGCTCGGCTAAAAGTGCGGTCAATTTTGCTTTCATTTCTACATCGTACAAACTCGGATCCGCCAAATCTGTTTCAATCTGCTGTAACTTAGTCCCTAATTTTTCCATTTGATTTTCCAGCTGCGTTGCTTGTTTACGTAATGGTGCCAGTTGTTGGCGAAGTTCCGCTTCTTTACGTTTTTGCTCTTTACGGTTGGCAGCAGAATTTTCATTTTCACTCGGCTCATTTTGTGCTTTTATCTCTGCTGGTTGTGCATTCTGCTCATTCAGCCACTTCTGATAATCCGCCAAATCCCCTTTAAATTCTTCCACTTGCTTGTCATGTACCAAATAGAATTCATCCACGGTATTGCGCAACAAATGGCGATCGTGCGATACCAACACCAAAGAACCTTGATAATCCACCAACGCTTCGGTCAGCGCCTGACGCATATCCAAATCCAAGTGGTTGGTCGGTTCATCCAGCAACAGTAAATTAGGACGTTGCCACACAATAAGTGCCAACACCAAACGCGCTTTTTCGCCACCGGAAAAAGACGCTACCGGTTGATTCACTTTGTCGCCGTGAAAAGCAAATCCACCCAAATAATCGCGCAGTTGTTGCTCCGTTTGTTGAGGCGCAATTTTTTGCAAATGCCACAAGGCGCTTTCATCCGCGCGTAACGTATCTAATTGATGTTGTGTAAAATAACCTAACTGCACGCCTTTCGCTAATTGAATGGTGCCGCCGGTCGGCGCAATTTCGCCTGCCAATAATTTAATTAAGGTGGATTTCCCTGCGCCATTTTTACCGAGCAGCCCGATACGCGAGCCGGGCACCAAATTCAGTTTAATTTTACTTAAAATTTCCACCGCACTTTCACCCGAACCATAACCGGCAGAAGTGTTTTCCATCATTAATAGAGGACTTGGCAGGGAGAGCGGTTCACGAAATTCAAAATGAAACGGATTATCCACATACGCCGGCGCAATTTTTTCCATGCGTTCCAATGCCTTAATACGGCTTTGCGCCTGTTTGGCTTTGGTGGCTTTGGCTTTGAAACGGTCGATATAACGCTGCAAGTGATCGATTTTCAGTTGTTGTTGACGATACATGGCATTTTGTTGCGCTAATTTGGTTGCCCGTTGCAATTCAAAGGAAGAATAATCGCCCGTGTATTCATTGAGTTTTTGTTGTTCAATATGCAGAATTTTGCCGACAATCGGGTCTAAAAAGTCGCGATCGTGCGAGATTAAAATCAATGTGCCCGGATACTGTTTTAACCAACGCTCCAACCAAATCACGGCGTCCAAATCCAAGTGGTTGGTCGGTTCGTCAAGCAATAATAAATCAGAGCGACAAATCAGTGCCTGTGCCAAATTCAACCGCATCCGCCAACCACCGGAAAACGCCTTCACCGGCTGTTCCAATTCCGCCTGAGAAAAGCCCAAACCATGCAATAATTCGCCGGCGCGTGCTTCAATCGTCCAAGCATCAATGGCATCAAGTTGATTATGCAACGTGGCAATCGCATTGCCGTCATTCTCCGCGTTCGCTTGTTGCAATGCCTGTTGCAGACGGCTGTATTCACGGTCGCCCTGAATCACATAATCAATGGCGCGGCAATCCAGTGCGGGCGTTTCTTGATTCACCCATGCCAACGCCCAGGTTGACGGGAAAGACACCTCGCCACCTTCGGCGCTCATTTCATTTTTAAGCAACGCAAATAAGGAGGATTTGCCACAACCGTTTTTGCCGACTAGACCAACTTTTTGACCCGGATTAATGGTGGCATTGGCGTTTTCAAGGAGCGTAGTCAAGCCCCGTTTTAAGGTTAAATTTGTGAAAAAAAGCATTGGTTTATAACGAATTTAATATAAGATATCAGTTCATAAAATACGTAGGTTATTTTCCACTTTTTTATTGGAGTTGCCAATGTTTGATTCTCTCGTCGTTCAATTTGTCGTGCTATGGGCGGTTATTGACCCGATTGGCTCCATTCCTGTCTATTTAACCAAAACCGTTGGATTATCCGTAGAAGATCGCCGAAAAATCGCACGTAAAGCCGTGATGATTTCCGCCGGTATTTTGATTTTCTTCCTCATCGCCGGACAAGCCTTGTTAGAAGCCATGCAAATTCCCCTCACCGCCTTCCAAATTGCCGGCGGTTTGGTGTTATTGCTGTTCGCCTTGACCATGATTTTCGGCGAAGGCAAACCGGAACAAGAAATTAAACTTTCATCCAATCTCAACGAACTGGCCGTGTATCCTTTAGCCGTGCCGTCTATTGCCTCGCCCGGTGCGATGATGGCGATTGTATTGCTCACCGACAACCATCGTTTCAGCCTGTTCGATCAAACCATGACAACCTTAATCATGCTTTCTGTGTTGTTGATTACCTATCTTTTATTCCTTGCCGCCAACCGCATTCAACGTTGGATTGGTAACACCGGCGCAGCGGTGATTAGTCGCGTCATGGGATTAATCTTAGCCGCCGTTGCCATTAACAATATGTTGGTGGGCATTCGCGATTTCTTTACACAAATGAGTTAAACATGAACCTAATTAATGCCAGTGCTTGTGAGCTGTTTAATCTTCCTTTTTTCCAATTTGCTCAAATGAAAAAATTTTGCCCGGAAGAGATTCCGCGCATTAAAGCTGACTATAAAGCCCATTGGGAAAACTGGAAAGCGACCATTTTGCAAGCGTCCACAGAACTCGGTGCGCCTTTTGCTAAACCGCATATTGAAAGTTGGACGAATGGGTGGCAGGTACGCGGACATTTTTTTGCTTATTTTAAGTATGAAGATCATCTTAATTCCGCGGCGATTTTATCGGTATTATTAAACTCTCGCCGTTTGTCCGTCAGTTTAGATTGGCACTGCTATCGCGCCGATCGTTCACAAATTAATGTGCAACAATATAACCAATGGCTCGAAAATGTGGACTTTACCACCTTTGCGGAGTTTGATATTTGGCGCGGTGATGAAAGCGAATACGATGATTTTCGTCAAGTCAAGACGCTTTCGCCGGCTGATTTAACGTTGCGTTCTGACAACGATTTTTGGTGCATCGGGCGAAATGCAGAAAAAGCCGAATTGGATTCACTGGATGCAACACAATTTATCGTCAAGAGCATTCGCGAACTCCTACCGCTTTATGAAGCCTGTCATCGCAAGTCAGCATAGAAAACACGGTCACTACCTCGTGAGGTAAATTTAGTCTCGGCGTTCTCCTTGCACAGAAAACGTTCGCATTAACTGATGCATTTTATGGCAATTTTTATGAAACGCTCGGCAATAAGGACAAATCGCCAAATGCAGATAAACTTGTCCTTGTTCTAATAGGGTCAAGGGGTTTTCTTGATGCTTAGAAATTAATTGAGTCACTTGACGACATTTCATCATTTCTCTCCGGCATTATCCGTTTGATCAAACCAATGGTGGGACAAACACGCTTGTAATTGTAAGCGGGCGCGGTATAGCAACACGTGCAAATTAGAGGTGGATAAATCACATTCTTGGCAAATTTGTTCACTTTGCATATCAAAATATTCTCGCATCATAAAAACACGCGCTTGCTGTGCCGGCAGATGAGCCAAGCACGCTTCAAAAATAATCCAAAACTCTTTTTTATATACCTGTTCTTGAGGTTCTTCCCACGTAGAAGGTAAAAATCGACTACGATCCCAGTGTCCTTCTTGATCAAAAAACACATTGGGATCATCGTCATCGCTCACCTCTGAAACCGTCACCACACGCTGCCGATACTTCAATAAATCAATAATCTGATTTTTCAAAATGGCAAAAAACCACGTTTTTAACGCAGCTGCCCCTTTAAATGACGCCGCATGCTGATACGCCTTTGCCAGAGCTTCCTGCACCACATCTTCCGCCAAATCCTTGTCGCGCAACTGCAGCAGTGCAAATTTTAACATTTGCTCCCGAATAGCTTGTATTTGCTGAGATGAAATCGATTGAAACGCCAACGGCATCGTTGAAGACATAAGAAAATCCGTTTTATCTGTACTCACAAGTATTCATCATAATCCCATCTCTTTCACAAAGAAAGCCATACCAAAGAATTCATGGATATGAATGATGTACTTTGTGAAAAGGCTTGTTTATCACAAGCCTTTTCATTCAAAAAGAAGATGAACCTTATTTAAAACAAGTTACATTTTCGGTTTCATAGGTTCATTCTCTTTCATGCCCTGTTCCATGTTATTTTCCATCATTTTTTTATCTGATTTCATCTTTTTCTTCATATCATTCTTCATCGCTTTTCCCTCTTTCATCTTATCCATTTTATTATCCATCATCGGCTTGGCATCTTTCATGTCCTCCATTTTATGTTCCATTTGCTGTTCCATCGGTTGCGTGCTTTTCATTTCAGCAGACACTTGAAAGGCCATTGCCATGCCAAGCACACCGGCTAATGCGACGAATGATGTCATTTTTTTCATAAGAAACTCCTTTAATCCTATTGAGATATGTTGAATTTTTTTCATAAAGAAAAACAGTAAGAAAATAAATCTGTTCTTACCTGTGGATTAGACGATATCACCTGCTGATTTCTTACAAAAATTTTTATGAAAAAAGAGGAGGTAGGAAAATCAATACCTACGAGGATAGAAAAAACGAAAAAAGTGCGGTCAAAATCCACCGTGAATTTCTATCATGAATTTTTACCGCACTTTTCCTCTTAAAATCAGTGCTTACTTTCTGCCTGTTTAATTTCCGGTGTGGTGTATAAACGATGTTTATACAAATAACTACCTAACAGCGCGTGCGCCAAGGCTTCTTTGACCATACTTTGTGGTACGTCTGCTTCCGTCAAGGTTTCTGTAGCTTTGTCGTAACGGTAAGTTTTCGCACCCACTTTCGGGAATTGAATCACCACATCGTTGCCGCGCATCAATGCCTGCACTTGGTCGTATTGCATAATGGCGCGGTTTGGATCATTTGGTTGAGTCAGGTCATAACCGATCATCGGATAATCGCCACTAATGCCTGCCAGAGAAAGCAAGGTAGTCGGCATATCGAATTGGCTAACCAAACGATTATCACGGCGCGGTTCGATACCTTCGCCCAAAATCAATGCCGGAATATGGAAATGCTTAATCGGCATCAAGCTGGCACCGGCAACACGGGAGTCGTGGTCAGCAATCACTAAGAAAATCGTGTCTTGCCAATAATTGGAGGTTTTCGCAAGTTTAAAGAAATGCCCAATCGCATAATCCGCATATTTTGCCGCGTTGTTGCGCGTGGCTTTCGGTTGTTCGTAAAGCTCGATTTTGCCATCCGGGAATTCAAACGGATCGTGGTTGCTGGAGCTGAACACAAGGCTAAAGAACGGTTTACCTTCGTTGTGTAATTGGGTAAACGTCTCATTGGCTTTAGTGAACAAGTCTTCGTCGCTCACACCCCACGTGCCGGTGAAGCTTGGATTTTGATAATCCATTTGGTCGATAATACGTTTAAAACCATTGCCGTAGAAAAAGCCCGCCATGTTATCAAAGTGCTTTTCCCCGCCATAAATAAAAGACGTGTCATACCCCCGTTGGCTTAATAGTTGTGCCAAGGTAAAGAAACCACGTTGGCTGTTGTTAAGTTTCACCACCGCACGTGCCGGTGTCGGGGTAAACCCTGCGGTAACGGCTTCAATACCGCGTACGGAACGGGTACCGGTGGCGTATAAATTATCAAACAACCAGCCTTGTTTTGCCAACTTGTCAAATTCCGGCGACAATGGTAAACCGCCTAGCGTGCCGACAAATTGCGCGCCGAAGCTTTCTTCCAAAATAATCACGATATTTTTCGGCTTGCCTTGGTAAGTGGCTTGGTTATGGGTCAAGGTTGGAATTTCCTTGGAAATATAAGCCTCTGCCGGACGGCTTCCGCTGTTTTTCACAATGGAGAGCATTTCTTCTACATCCATTTTGCCGTAGGCTTCAGAAGAGGTACCTTCGTCTTTAAATTGTTGCGCCGCATAAATCAAAGAATAGCCGGAGTTCAGCACCAAAGCGTTCACCATGGCATCAGAGGAAAACGCCACCATGGCCGGGTTGATTCCGCGGTGTTGAAAACTGGAACGCGCGCCAAGAAAACTCAAGGCAATCACCAACAACGCGACCACAGGGCGCCATGTCCAACGCATTGGCGTGATATTGCGTACCGTCCAACCGGCCAGTTTCCAATACACCACCACAGCAATCAGCGTAAAAACGAGGCTAAAAATAACCGCACTTAAATGCCCTTCCATCAACATGGAGAACACTTCTTTCGGGTAAATTAAATATTCGATGAACAGGCGATTCGGGCGATAATCATAGGTCTCAATAAATGCCGGTGTCGCCAGTTCCATAAACACGATAAACACACTGCCCGCTGTCAACCAGAAACGCAAAATACGCTGCCAAATGCGCCCTAACGCGTTTTGATGATACAGCAATACGGTCAATAATGCCGGCACGCCGAATAAATAACACAAAGACACCACGTCCATGCGTAAGCCTTGCAAGAATAACTGCCCCCAGCCATCCACCGCATTGACGCGATCCAGTTGCCATAAAGACAAGCCAAGGCGAGAAAGAGTGAAGACAATGAGATTAATTAAAGAAAAGAAAAAAATCGGGAACAGCAGAGAACGCGGTTTGCCTGCCGTAAATAAATGTCGTGACATTTTAGTCTCCAAAACGTAAAAAATCCGCTCTTTTAAGCCATAACAACAAAGCGCGGATTTGAGAAAAAATTATTCGATCCAATGAACAATCTCATTGAGTGGTTTGCGGGATTTTGGACGAATCTCTTTGGCGCGATAACCGAAAGTCACTGCCACGGATACCGCATATTTTTCTGCGTCATACACACCGGTTTGCGCCAAAATACGGTTGACTTCCGCATAGTTAAACCCTTCGATCGGACAACTGTCGATACCGATTAGAGCCGCGCCCGTCATCATATTCGCCAGTGCGATATAGGTTTGTTTGCTCGCCCAGTCAAATAAAGTGCGGTCGTTTTCCAACACATTTATGTGTTCTGTTTGAAAGCGTTGATAGGTTGCCATATTGGCTTGCATTTGCTCTTCCGTTAAGCCGCGACGTGCAAGGTTTGCGCAAAAATCCTCAGAATCGTAACGCATATGTTTATTCGCCAAAATCACCACCACATGGCTGGCATCATCTAACTGCGTTACCATGCCCCAACTCACCGGTTTTAAGGCTTGGCGTAATTCGGGATTTTGTACCACTAAAAATTGCCATGGCTCGGATCCTACGGAACTTGGCGACAGGCGTCCAAGTTCTAAAATATAGTCAAAATCTTCTTTGCTGATTTTGTGCTCGGGATCGTAATAACGTGTTGCGCAACGGAAATGGAAGGCATCTAATACTTGTTGTTTAGTAGCAAACATTGAATTCTCCTTTGTCATCATAAATATCAGGCGGTAGTTTACGTTTGTTTAGACGGAATCACAATATAACGCCCAAAATATGACAACAAAGTAGAATCACATGATTTCGGTAAAAAGAAAAAGTGCGGTGATTTTTTATTTAATTGGTTGCATAAGGTGTAAATACATTATTCTCACCTCTCAGCAACTCCATTAGTTTCGGATGAATAAATAATTTATCCCTGCCCACAGATTGCTCACTTAAAACCCCTGCATCGCACAAATCTTTTAAATATTTAGACGCGGTTTGTCTTTTAGCAATGCCTGCTCGTTCTAAATTTGCGATGCGAGTATAAGGTTGCTCAAACAGCAATTCGACTAATTCTAAACTGTAAAGATGAGGCAAAGATTGTTGAATGTAACGTTTTGTTTCAATAGACAAGGCTTTGATTGCCTCAATTTTACTCAACGTCCAAATTGCCGTCTCTTCAATCCCTTTTAAGAAATATAACAACCAATCTTGCCAATTTTGATTGACAGTGACATCCAACAACAAGCGGTAATAATCTGCTTTATGCTCAATAATATAACGACTTAAATATAAAATCGGCAAATGAAGAAGTCCTTTTTCAATCAGCAATAAACTATTTAACACTCGCCCTGTTCGCCCATTACCATCTAAAAAAGGATGAATAGCCTCAAATTGATAATGCGCAACCGCCAAAATAATCAACGGATCCAACGCTTCATTGTTATGAATAAACGTTTCCCAATTTGCTAGTTTATCCCGAATCAGCCGCTCTCCTTCCGGTGGCGTGTAAATAACCTCACCATTCACACCATTGCGTAATGCCGTTCCGGTTACCTTCCGAATATCCATTGCGCGTCCTTTTATCTCACTACATACCAATACGGCTGTTTGTGTACAAAGTGGACGCTCCTTTAAACTCTCAAATCCGGAAAATAAGGCTGTTCGATATTGCAATGCTTCTTTGGTCGCCGCATCATTTTCTTCACTATCAAGCTGTAATGACCGGAAAAGTTTATCTGTTGTGGTAACGATATTCTCAATTTCACTACTTGCACGCGCTTCCATAATCGGCAACGTATTGATTAACATCGACTGATTAGGGATAAGCTCAGCCGCTTGTTTTAACTCCGCTAATGCCGCTCTCGCTTTGATCGTTTGCTTTAAAACGTCTTTCGTTTCCAATTCTTCCGTCGGGGGAAGATCAGGAAGCTGATTAAACGCAAACGTTGGGCTCCATTGTCTCATCTTTAAAAATCTCATTTTTTTAAACAAATCCGAAGTATATGTTTATCAAATCAACATATCAACAAAATAGGTTTAAAATTTCTCCATTTTTAAACATATGCGAAGAAAGCGGCTTGCTCTTCGTGTAAGTAGGATGGAATATCGAAATCCACCGCACTTTTCATCCTTATGATTCGTGGTTTGATTTTGTCACTTGTTGGTTAAGATTTTGAGTTAAACCATTGATGTCGGCACCGTTTAAGCCTAGCTCTTTTAGCAGATTATCCACCAACGGTGCTTGTCCGCGATAGCGTAATGCGCTGTTCACAAGCTGATCGGATAAACTGGCCTGTGAAGCGACTTCACCCTGCTCGGCAGATGTCGCGGCACCAAAGCCTCCAAGGCCGTTGACTTGCAAAATTTTAATATCGTCAATATTTTCCATTGGACGTACGCTTTCACGAATAATGTCCGGTAAATGTTTCAATAGCGCAAGGCGAACTTGCATTTCCACTTGCTCAACGGACAAGACATTCGCCGCTTCATTAACGGCGCGGGTCCCTTCGGCATCCACTTTATATTGTTGTTCCAAGGCTTTCGCTAACAAGATTTTTGCATCAGCTTCCCCTTTGGCTTGTAAACGTTGTTTCTCCGCCTCAGCTTCCGCCACAATGCGTAACGCTTCTGCACGGTCAAATGCGGCTTGTTTTTCCGCCTCCGCCGCAACCGTGATCGCAATGGCATCTTTTTGCGCGATTTCTTGAGCTGCAATCAATTCAACGGCTTTGGCACGTTCCGCTTTTTCTGTTTCACGCACCGTGATAACACTTTCCTCTTCTCGCACAGCCGATGCTCGCGCTTTATCCGCCAGTGCTTTGGCTTCCGATTCGGCGCGTGATTTTTCCGCAACGGCAATGGCGCGATCTTGCTCGGCTAATTCAATCGCTTTCTTACGTTCTACTTCTGCGCGTTCAATTTGTTGATCTTTTTGAATTTTTTCATTTTCAATATCACGTTCCGCAAGAATGCGTTTTAAGTCCACTTCTCGAGACGCTGCGATTTTGACTTCTTCCGCTTCGCGTTTTTTCTGTGCTTCCTGTCCGGCAATTTCGGCATTTTGTTCCGCCCGACGTATCGCAATCTCGCGCTCTTGTTCTAATTTGGCATATTCTTCTTCACGCAAAATTTGTAAACGGGTACGTTCGGCTTCCAAATTTTTGGTTTTTATCGCCAAATCCGTATCCTGTTCAATATCGTTACGTTTTTTACGGCGCACCTCGATGGTTTCCGTTAAGCGGGTTAAACCTTCCGCGTCAAAGGCATTTTGCGGATTGAAGTATTCAAAACTGGTTTGATCCAAACCGGTCAGCGAGACGGTTTCCAGTTCCAAGCCGTTTTTAAACAAATCTTCCGAAACCACTTGTTGCACTTTTTGCACAAAATCTACCCGTTTTTCATGCAATTCTTCCATGGCCATTTCCGCTGCAACCGCACGCAAGCTGTCAACAAATTTCCCTTCCACCAATTCTTTTAATTGTTCCGGCGACATGGTTTTCATCCCCAAGGTTTGCGCCGCCGTGGCAATGCTTTCCGCTGTCGGTTTCACTCGCACATAAAACTCTGCCGTTACATCTACTCGCATACGATCTCGAGTAATCAACGCCTGCTCTGCTGCGCGACGCACTTCCAAACGCAAGGTATTCATATTGACGGGAATCAATTCATGCAACACGGGCAAGACAATCGCACCGCCATTCATGATCACTTTTTCACCGCCAAAACCGGTGCGTACAAACGAGACCTCTTTGCTGGCGCGACGATATAATCGGGTAAGAATGAGGCCGAGAATTAATAATGCAATGAGTACAATGCCGGCAATAACGCTTATCAGTTCCATAATTTGTCCTTGTGTTTGAGAAAAATACGTCGTCGTTAATCAACCAAATTTCCATTCGGATTTTTGATTGCTTTAAAAAGATTATCTTGTAAAGAAATCAGTAATACCGTTTCGCCTTGCATGAGTGCGTTATCATCGTCAGGTTCGACCATGACATAATGTTGCTGACCGTAACCATCCTTTACGCGCGCTTGGGCGGGACTGCCTCGCTTTGCTGTGCCAAGTATCACCACCCCGACACAACCGACCAAACTTTCTTGGGTAACGGCGGTCGTTTCATCTTTGGGAAAGATGTGATAAACCCCGGCAGCCGCCATGCGCACCAACGGTAGGCTGGCAAACCAGACGATCACGGCAGCAACACCCCCCTGCAAATAAAAACCGGAGAACTGATGTAATGCATATTGCAAGCTATAACCTAGCAAGCCAAACGTGGCGAGAAAAATCACCACTAACATTAATAGAGGCAACTTGCCGACATATAACCAACTTAAAAATCGGATCACCACGCCACTGTCGGCGTAATTCAGCCCAATTTCTGCCTGTGTGTCCGTTAAGCTATCCGGTAAAAAATCATCGACCCACTCATTAATGCCACCCAGCATAAATGATGCCAGTTCAAGAATGCCAAGCAATAACATCAGCATAATGGCAATGCCGAAAATGCTATTTTGCGGTGCAGTAATCAGTTCCCACATAATATATCCTTATTTCAAGATGCTATTTGGCGGTTTTCAGTTGTGCTAAACGTTCTTTAATCCGATTCGTTCTGCTCACCTCTTCCAAATCCTTTAATTTAGCTAACTGTGACGGATCACGTCCTGCCATATGCAAGCCGGTTTGTCGCCCCATCAACCGATCAAACGCATTGGCGGTCTTTTCGGTATTACGCAAAATTTGATTTAATGTGGAACCGTCGCGCCCCTTGCCATGCGTTGCCGCTTGCGTTTGGCTTTGCTTCCAATCTTGAACGGCCTGTTGCATTTCACGTCGTTTCGCTTGCAATGCCACAATAAACCCTTCAAGCTCTTTTTCCTGCGCTGCACAGTCCGCCACCGTATTTTCCAACACTGGTAAGCGCGCCTCAATATCCATTTGTTCGGCAATCCCGATTTCCGCCAAGTCATCACGATTGGCTTTCAGTGCTTCTTGGATATCCGCCTGCAACGTTTCATGGCGATTGCTTTCATCCGCCATTTTTTTCGTGGCTAAATGCTTCTGCACTAAAACCTTGCCTAATTCCGACCGCACTTCATCTATTGCGCGCTCAATCTCGCGAATATTTTCATTCATCACCGCTTCCGGTGCTAAATTTTCTGCGGCATCTAAAATGGCATGAAATCCGCCACTGACCAAACGTCCGACACGACGAGCTAATGTTTCGCTCATATTCTACCTCCTTCTTTTTTTATTTTTCATCACGTTGACGAATAATGTGAGCCAAATTCAATGTGTTTTCCAGTTGGGCTAACACACTGTCATCGAATGCGGCCCCTTTCGCCGTCACCGCCAGTTGCAAAATGCTGTCAGTTAAACGCACAATACGCCACATGACTTCGCACTCATATTTTTTTAACGCCTCTAACTCGCTTTCTGTCGGCACATCTGCGACTAATGTTGCGGTTAAATCCGGTAACAATTCAAATAAGCGCGCCAGAATGTGCGAATGAACCCCCAGCTCTTTTTCCGCATGTAACACATCGCGCTTGGCATTTTGTAAAAACTGTTCCGCTTGCGCTAAAGCGGTGCCGTAATCCTGCGGCTGTGTATAACTTTGCCGGGCTTGTTTTAATAATTCACGAATTTTTTCTGAAGGCGTATTTGCGCCCTCAACCTGTAAATTTGCAATAAAATCCGCATCTTCCTGAGAAATTCTCACGCTTATCGGAATTCGATTTGCTACGCTCATATTCAAACCTCATCATTTGTATTCATTTGAATACAATATACAGAGATCGTTTTCAAAAAACAACTGTTTATTTAAAAATTTTACCGCCTAACTGATTTACTGATAGCAAACGGAAAAATACGCATAAAAAAAGTGCGGTGGATTTTCTCAGCGTTTTAAAACACCATAAAAACTCACCGCACTTTCATACTCAACGGGACTTAACTATGACATTCGCCCGTTGGCGATAGGAATAACCTGATCACAAATCGCCATGGTAGAGGCACGATGGCTTACCAGGATAATTAATTTTTCTGCTTTCACGTTTAGCAAGGATTGCAAAATCATGGCTTCGTTTAAGCTATCCAGATTACTGGTCGGTTCGTCCAACAAAATAATCGGCGCATTATGCAAGAAGGCGCGAGCAATGCCGATACGTTGTTTTTCACCGTCGGAAAGGTTGTTCCCCATTTCAGTGATTTTGGTATCGTAGCCTTCCGGCAAACTCATGATAAATTCATGAATAGAGGCTTTTTTCGCCGCTTCAATCACTTGCTCTTTTGTTGCCTTACGGTTTGCCAACACAATATTTTCATACACCGTTTCATTGAAAATATAGGTTTGTTGGGTGATGTAAGCGATATTGTCGCGCAAATTCACCGTATTAATGTTTTTTAAGTCCGTATCGTTAATGCAAATACGACCTTGTTGCGGATCGTAAAAACGCATCATTAATTTCAAAAGGGTACTTTTACCGCTACCGCTGCGGCCGTGAATACCGAGAATTTCGCCTTTTTTGATCTGCAAATGCACGTCAGATAAAATTTGTTCATCCGCATAAGCAAAGCTGACGTTTTCTACGTTAATTTGCTGCACATCAGCGATGTTCACGCCGTTTTCAACATCTTTTAATTCCGGTTGTTCTGCCAATAATGCCAAGACACGTTCACCGCTGGCGAGGGTTTGCAATAAGTTGTTGGACAGGTTACTTAAAGCAATCACCGGGCCGTAACTGGACATCAATAAAATCACACCAATGAGCAAGCCGGCAAAATCAATGTCATCGTAAGCAAAGAGCGTTAAGCCCACCAATAAAATCACGATATTGAAGAAAGACACTGCGATTTCGGTGAACGAACGTACGTTGCCTTCTTGTTGTTTGATTTTTAAAAAGGCTTGGTCGATTTTTTCACTGCGTTGATGGATTTCCTGTAAGCGTTTTTCCTCGTTGCCAAAAAGTTGAATTTCTTTCATGCCGCGAATGCTGTCGAGGAAGAAATCGTTCATTTCGCCGACTAAGTCACGGTATTTGCGACCATCTTCACGTGCCATTTGGGTGGTGACGATAGGCAAAATAATACCGACGGTGACATAGGCTAAAAATGCTACCAACACGAACCACCAAGAAATATGCGCGAACACCGCCAATAAAATACCAGAGGTTAAAAAAGCAATGGCGATCGGCGCGATGGTGTGAGCATAAAATACTTCGAGCAATTCAATGTCGTTGGTAACCAAAGAAAGCAATTGACCGGATTGTTTGTCCTGCAATTTTACAAACGCCAAACGACGTAATGCACTGAACACTTTGTCGCGCAACAATGCCAATAATTTGAAGGCGATGTAATGGCCGGACATTTGTTCCAAATAACGCAAAATGCCACGCGCTACCGCCAGCACAATAAGTGCGGTCAAAATTTGCGATAAATTTAAATGGGAGTGGAAATTAAGCAATTCCGACAAGCCCATCGCACCCAGCACCATAATGAAAATAGCGCTGAGGAAACCGAGGGTACCCATAATAATGGTGAAACTCATAATATGCGCCAACGGCGTCACCAATTTCATGAGCTGCCACATAACGACAAATCCATTCTTACGCATGATTTGCCCCCGTTCTGATATTTTCTAAATTCTTTTGTTGATTAAACATTTCTGCATAAATTCCGTTTTCAGTCATTAAAGAAGCATGATCGCCTGATTCTGCCAAGTGACCGCTTTGTAACACATAAATTTGATCGGCATTTACCGCATTCGCCAAACGATGAGAAATCATGACGATAGTTTTTTCGTGTTTAAGCTGTTGAATAAATTGCAGAATGATTTCTTCACTTTCTACGTCGATGTTACTGGTGGCTTCATCGAAAACGTATAAGTCGGCATTGTGCAACAACGCTCGCGCCAACGCTAAACGTTGAATTTGACCGCCGGACAAATTAGTTCCGCGACTTAATAAGGTCATATCCAACCCGCCGTTTTCACGGACGAAATTCGCCAAATTCACTTGTTCTAAGCATTGATAAATAGAGTCATCAGAAGCATCGGACAATGCCATCAACATATTTTCTCTGAGGCTGCCTTTGAAAATGTAACTGCTGTGGCTCACCAACGAAACATGACGATATAAGGAATGACGGTTAATTTGTTTAATATCGACGCCGTTAAACAAAATTTCTCCTTGCTGCGCTTGGTAAAAGCCCATAAGCAAGGAAACCAACGTGGATTTACCGCAACCGCTTTTACCCACAAAAACCGTTAATTGCTTCGGCTGAATATTAAGGTTTAAGCCGTTAATAGCCGGTTTTTCTGCAGAATAGGCAAAATGTAAATCCTTAATTTGCACGGTAACTTCATTTTTAGCCGGAAAATCCACCGCACTTTTGTTTTCTTCTACCGGGGTATCTAACAGCGTAAAGATTTTTTCTGAAGCCGCCTTGCCGTTCATCGCGACGTGGAAGAAAGAACCGAGTAAGCGTAACGGAATGAAAAATTCGGAAGAAAGTAAAATAAATAAAATGACACCGAAAATGCTTAAGCTACCGTCTTGGTATTGTAAAAGTGCCGTCAAAATCCCCAACGCCGCACCGCCGTAAGCCAATAAATCCATTAAAGAAACAGAGTTCAGCTGCATGGTCAGGACTTTCATGGTGATGGTACGGAAATTCTCCGCTTCGATGTCCATTTGTTTGGCTTTGTAATCGTCATCTTGATAGATTTTCAAAGTAATCAAACCTTGTAGATTATCCAAAAAGCTGCTGCCTAAACCCACATAAATAGACCAATATTTCGCCAACAAACGTTTTGCGATTTTATTTACCGCAATGATGGACATTGGAATTAACGGCACACAAACCAAAAGAATTAATGAGGTTGGCGCGTTAAAAAAGACCAAGAAAACAAACAATGTGAGCGGTGCAAGCAAACTATAAAACAACTGTGGAAGATAACGGCCGAAATAAATTTCCAGTTGTTCCACCCCTTCAGATGCCACTTGGATCACCGAAGAGGTAGATTGTTGGTTAACCTGATTCAGCGGCATGGAAGATAATTTTTGATAAATCAGCGTACGCAATTTATGTTTCACTTGCGTACTCGCTTTATAGGAGGCTTTTACCGCCATTTTTCCTGCCCAAGCACGCAACACCAGACAAGCAACCAAAATGACGGTAAAAATGACCGCACTTTGTAGTGTAAGTGTGCGCTCAAACGCCCATTGCAAACAAATGGCAAATACCACTGCACTTATAATCCCGCCAATCAAAGCGACCCAGTTCCATAATACATTAATAGCAATCCATTTCTTGCTATCTGCGACTGTATTTATCAGCCGTTTATCTATCATCATGATAGAAACTCCTAAAAATAAAAAAGAAGTACGCCGGTAGCGTACTTTTGTTTAACGAATCCTGTCTTCCTCTCGACAACAGGCTCATTTCCTTGTGAACAATCACTTTTCGCAAGTGACACATGGTGACGATGAGCGAGGTTTATTATAAAAAATAAAATAAAAGGAATATAGACGTGTATGAGAATTATTTTTATTTTTATAATAAAATGAAAGAGAGTTTATTTTTATCAAAGATAGCTTAAAACAGGCGTATAATTGACCGCACTTTTCCGTGTGTTTGTTCAAATATTGACTTATCCCCCTTGCGTAGTAATATGCACCCACTTTTCATTACAGGCGTTTATTTATGCTAGCGTTTTCACATCAAGAACATATTGAATCCTATTATTCCGTCACCCGTAACCAACATTTTGAGTTACCGCCCTTAAATCAAAAAGAATCGGCTGACGTGTGCGTTGTTGGTGCAGGCTTTTTCGGTTTATCCACGGCATTAGAACTTGCCGAACAGGGCAAAAGCGTGATCGTACTGGAAGGCGCACGGGTAGGCTTTGGCGCATCAGGGCGTAGTGGCGGTCAGGCCATTAACGGTTTTGAAGACGGCATCGATGAATATATCGAACAAGTAGGCTTGGAAACGGCTCGTAAACTATGGCAAATGTCCTTAGAAGCCATTGATATTATTGATGAACGCATTGCGAAATACGGCATTCAGTGCGATTGGAAGAAAGGCTATGCCACGTTGGCGCTCAACGAGCGTCGCATGGAAGATTTAATCGCCGTTGAAAAAGCCAGTCACGAAATTTTTGGCTATCAACATATGCAGCTTTGGGACAAGGCAAAACTGGAACAACATCTCGGCAGCAAAATTTATTGTGGTGCGTTGTATGACAGTAATTCCGGGCATTTGCATCCGCTTAATTATTGCTTAGGTTTGGCAAAAGCGTGTTTGGATTTGGGCGTGCGTATTTATGAACAATCGCCTGTGGTGGATTTACGTGAAAAGGCGACAGAAATTGAAGTCATAACGGATAAAAGTATGGTTGTCGCCAAAGATGTGGTGTTGGCGACTAACGCCTACATTGATGTGCTACCAAAAAGTATTCACCGTGGCATTGCCCGCAAAATTCTACCGGTAGAAAGTTTTATCATCGCAACCGAGCCTCTCGATCAAGCCACCGCTGATTCCGTGATCAATAACGGCATGTCCGTGTGCGACAGCAATTATTTGCTGGATTATTACCGTTTAAGTGCCGATAACCGTTTATTATTCGGGAGTGATTCCAGTTCCGAGAAAAACATGGTTGAGGTCATGCGCCACAATATGTTGCGCGTTTTTCCGCAGTTGGAAAACGTTAAAATTGATTATGGCTGGGGCGGTCCTATCGACATGACCATCAATTCCAATCCACATTTTGGACGCATTTCGCCACACATTTATTTCGCCCACGGCTATTCCGGCCACGGTGTTGCGCTCACCGGTTTAGCAGGTCGCATTGTGGCAGAAGCCATTTTGGGCAACGACGAACGTTTGGCTATTTTTGGTAAATTAAACGTGCCTTCGGTATTCGGCGGCAAATTGGTCAAAAACCTCGCATTAAAAATTGGCGTGCACTATTACCGTTTCTTGGATAAATACCGCTGATGAATAAATCGGCGGATTTTATTGCTTTCAGTTATAACCTAGAGAAAACAATTATTTTGCTTTCTAAAAACTTACTGTAATAATCCACCGCACTTCACCTTATCAAAAAAGGAACACTTTATGAAAAAATCATTTATTGCAAAAACATTCTTATTATCCGGTTTAGTTTTCGGCATGGCGACCCAAGCCATCGCCGGAGAAATTTCCGATCGCGTAGAAAAAACCAAAACCTTATTAGTAGGTACCGAAGGTACTTATGCGCCATTCACCTTCCACGATGACAGCGGCAAATTAACCGGCTTTGACGTGGAAGTCATTGAAGCTGTGGCACAACGTTTAGGCTTAACGATTCAATTTAACGAAACCCAATGGGATTCCATGTACGCAGGCTTGAATGCCAAACGTTTCGACTTAATTGCCAACCAAACCAATCCAAGCCCGGAACGTTTGAAAAAATACCTTTACACTGCGCCGTATAACTATTCCACTGCGGTTATCGTGACCAAAGAAGGCGACAATAGCATCAAAACTTTTGAAGATTTGAAAGGTAAAAAAGCAGCACAATCCTTAACCAGCAACTACGGCAAAATCGCCAAAGCCAATGGTGCAGAACTCATCGTCGTCGAAGGTTTGGCACAAGCCTTAAAATTGATTACCCAAGATCGCGCCGAAACTACCGTGAACGACCACTTGGCAGTCTTGGATTACTTCAAGAAACAACCAAATTCCGGTTTAAAAATCGCAGTAAAACGGGATGACAAAGTGCCTTCCGGCTTCGCGGTATTAAAAGGTGAGGAACCGCTGGTCGAAAAAATTAACCAAGCATTAGAAGAGCTAAGAAAAGACGGCACCTTGAAACAAATTTCAATCAAATGGTTCGGCGATGACATTACTCAATAATTTTCTCGCCTCACTTCCCTTTATGAATGCAGAAAGAGCTGATGAAGTCATCAGCTCTTTTTGGCCTATGTTGGAAGCGGCTATTGATAAAACCATTCCGCTAGCCGTGATTTCCTTTTTTGCCGGCGTAGCTATTGCGTTACTGGTGGCGCTGATTCGCATTGTGGAGAAACCAAATTTCGGTATGCGTTTATTGCAAATACTTTGCCGTATTTATGTTTCCACCATTCGCGGTACACCGATGTTGGTACAAATTTTCATCATTTTCTACGGATTACCGGAAGTAGGGATTAAGCTCGATCCGTTTCCAACAGCAATTATTGCCTTTTCCATTAACATCGGCGCTTATGCTTCGGAAACCATTCGCGCAGCGATTTTATCCATTCCGAAAGGGCAATGGGAAGCCTCCTATTCCATCGGCATGAATTATTATCAAACCTTCACTCGCACCATCATGCCGCAAGCCTTGCGCGTATCGGTGCCACCATTGGCAAACACCTTTATCAGCAATGTAAAAGATACGTCTTTGGCATCGTTAGTATTAGTGACGGAAATGTTTCGCGTGGCACAAAACATCACTGCGGAAAACTATGAATTTATTATGATTTATAGCGAAGCCGCACTGATTTACTGGTGCATTTGTTTGATATTGTCCTTTGCACAAGATCGTTTGGAACAACGTCTATCCCGCCACCTCAAGGCCTAAGGAAATACTATGTTAGAAGTGAACAACATTCATAAAACATTTAATGGCAATCCGGTGCTAAAAGGGATCGATTTTCACATTGAGAAGGGCGAAGTCGTGGCGATTCTCGGTCCTTCCGGCTCCGGCAAAACTACCTTTTTACGCTGCCTAAACTTATTGGAACGACCTGAACTTGGCACACTGCGTTTTTGTGATGGAAGTTTAACATTGGATTTTTCTCACAAAATCAGCAAAGCCGATGAATTGAAATTACGTCGTCGCTCATCTATGGTGTTTCAGCAATACAATTTGTTCCCCCATCGCACCGCACTTGAAAATGTGATGGAAGGCATGGTTGTGGTGCAAAAGAAAAGCAAAGCGGAAGCAGAACAACGTGCGGTGGAGTTGCTCACCAAGGTGGGCTTAAAAGACAAAATGCACTTATATCCGTCGCAACTCTCCGGCGGTCAGCAACAACGGGTAGGCATTGCCCGCGCGTTGGCGGTTCAACCGGATATTATTCTACTGGACGAACCCACCTCGGCGTTAGATCCGGAATTGGTAGGCGAAGTGCTACAAACCTTAAAACTGCTGGCACAGGAAGGTTGGACGATGATTATTGTCACCCATGAAATGCAATTTGCCCGCGATGTGGCCGATCGCGTTATTTTGATGGCTGACGGGAATGTGGTGGAACAAAACAGTGCGCGCGAATTTTTTGAAAATCCACAACATGAACGAACTAAGCAATTCTTGTTGCAGGCAAAAATTCCCGTTTGCGTGGAATATGAAATTTAACGCGTTTTTATAATGCAATTTGCGGAAAATATTGTTCGCTGAGCGCAACAAAATCCGCTAAAGAAATGGACCGCACTTTTGCATCATTTGGCAGAAGTGCGGTTAAATTTCTCGCCAAAATATCGTTCTCTAAGGCAAAACAGGAAGCATGACAACGCGCCAACATATCTGCCTGTTTTAACGCCAATAACACGCCATCTTGCCATAACACCACCGCATCCTGCGCCGTAGCATTTAGCAAATAATGTTCTAGTTCCGTTTGTGAATAATGCGCTTGAGAAAAAGTATAAAGCATAATCAGAAAGTCAGAATTTTTTCACATTGTTGTAGGCGTTGTAGCAACGCTTGACGCGACAACACGTCACAATCCAAGACGAAATCCGCCGGTTTGAGCTGAAATTGCCGCAGTGAATCGGCACACACATAGCGCTGTTCGATATCGTACAAATCCAATAATTTCAACGCACTTGCCGTGTCTTTTTGCAACACGACTTCCGCTTGTTGGTGTTTTTGCAAGTTCAACACGCCGTCATCTAGGAAAAACACCGCAATGTCTTCTTCCGCACAAAAGACTGTGGCGGCAAGTAGCGCATCTAATCCTTCTCGTGTATTGGCTGTGCCGTAAGGGGCATGACGAAAAATAAAAGCAAGTTTAGTCATAGGGTAATCACTCGATCTGCTTGTAGCAAGGCTTGGCTAAACTCACCTAAGCCGGCAAGTTGAAAAACGTCCGCCAAACTGACCGCACTTTTATCCGCCGCCGAATCACCGTCCACCACACCACGGCGTTGCGCTGCGGCAACACATAAATGTAATGGCACATTAAACTGGCGAGAAAAAGCTTGCCATGCTTTGACTAAATTGAATTCATCATTGGCTGGATACACCAAAGCATTGCCATTGCTGACACCATCTTGATAGAAAAAGATTTGGCGGATGTGATGTTTTTGAACCAACTCTTGCGCTAACTGATACGCAAGAAAAGCGCCTTGGCTCCCATAAACCGGCTGTTTAACCACCAATACATAATCCATATGATTACTCGTCCTGATCCTGTTTGATTTGGCGGATGTATAAATACACGGTATGCCGGGAAATATTGAGGCGTTCCGCCACCAAATTGATGGCATCTTTAATGTCGAAAATGCCTTTTTCATACAACGAAACCACGATTTGGCGGTTTTTATTATTATTTGCCACCATGCGGTCGGAAGTGACTTCCTCAATGGTTTTTTCCACGGTTTGAACCACCAATTCCTCCACCGAACTGGCAAAGTTCACCGCAGAGGTTTCACTGTGATCCGATGCCGGAATAAAGTTTTGTAGGAATTGCGACATAGGGACATCTAAATTAATGTTGATGCAAAGCAGGCCAATAATACGTTTTGCATTGTTACGAATTGCGATAGTCACTGACTTCATCAAGCCACTGCTTTTTTTGGCGCGGGTAAAATACGGTTTGCTGACGCTTTCCGATTTCATATTGTGCAATGAACGCAATGCGAGATCCGTCATAGGCGAGCCCACTTGGCGGTTGGTGTTATGTCCGTTAGCAATGTAAATGGCGGAGTGTTCTAAATCCTCAAAAGAATGGAGAACGATTTCACAATGTTGCCCGATGAGCGCACTAACACCGTCAACCACGGCAATATAGGAATTTAAAATCGTGCGATCTTCGTCGGTAAAAGGGCGTTTATCCGTTAACATGAATGTGCATATGCATTTTATTCAAATAAGAAACCGCACTTTTAAATGCAAGGCTCTAAAAGTGCGGTCATTTTTTCAAAGGTTTGAATTATTTTTTCTCTGGAATCACATCTAAGACTTCGACATCAAAATAGAGTGTCGCATTCGGTGGGATGCTCGCACCCGCACCTTCTTTGCCATACGCTAAATCAGCCGGTAATACTAATTCAATCTTACCGCCTTTTTTCACTAATTGCAGACCTTCAGTCCAACCTTTAATCACTTGATTTAACGGGAATTCTGCCGGTACGTTACGTTCACGTGAACTGTCAAATACGGTGCCGTCCGCTAATTTACCGGTGTAATGTACTTTAACGACATCTGTTTCTTTGATCGGATTGCCTTTACCTGCATCAACAACGCGGTATAACAAGCCGGATGGCGTTTTCTTCACGCCGTCTTTTTTCGCAAATTCTTCTGCGAATTTTTTACCTTCTTCTTCCGCTTTCTTCGCTGCTGCTGCAAATCTTTCTTCGCTTGCGGCTTTTAATTTGCCATCAATTTCTTGTAAGACAGCGGTAATTTCTTTATTGTTTTCTAACTTAACTTTGCCGCCTAGCACGTCTGCAATACCGGCAACGACTTTATCACTGTTGTAATCGATCACGCCTTTTTGTGCATCAATTAAACCTTGTAAATCTGAACCAAACAAAACACCAACCGCATAAGAAGCTTCGTCATTAAATGAACCGGCTTTTTTGACCTCTGCCGCTTTCATTTCAGTCGCTTCTGCTTTTGCAGCTTCCGGTTTTGCCTCAGTTTGCGCATCTGCAAATGCATTGGCAGAAAGAACGCTTGCGAGCATAAGTGCAACAGTTGACAATTTTTGAAATTTTAACATGATGTTAGATCCTTTATAATACATGAAACACGAAGTCATAGAGTAAAACGGATTCAATAAATTCACAACATTTATTTAGGAATTATTATGTCGATATCGAAAAATTTAGAACCACGAATTGCCGAATTAGAAATGAAATTGACTTTCCAAGAAACTATCATTGAAGAATTGAATCAAGCGCTTATCGAACAACAATTTCTAATTGATAAAATGCAGGTACAACTTCGTTATTTAGTGAATAAACTGAAAGATGTACAACCCTCCAACATTGCCACTCAGGCAGAAGAAACCCCTCCGCCGCATTATTAATGTAAAAAAGGGCGCTATATTTAGCGCCCAAAAGAAGGGTTTTCTTATTGTTGTTGGAATTATTTTGCGAAGTACGCTTCTAAATCATCGCTACCGCCAATGTGTTTACCACCGATAAATACTTGCGGCACAGTTGCACGGCCGGAAACTGCACGTACACTTACGATAGTAGCATCATGACCTAACACGATTTCTTCGAAGTTCAAGCCTTTTTCATGCAACATTTGTTTTGCTTTCGCACAGAACGGGCAGCCCGGTTTAGTGAAGATCGCAACAGATTCTTGAATTTGGTGTTGTGGTGCGATGTATTTCAACATAGTATCTGCATCAGATACTTTGAACGGATCGCCCGGCTCGTTTGGCTCAACAAACATTTTTTCTACTACGCCGTTTTTCACGAGCATAGAATAACGCCATGAACGTTTACCGAAACCTAAATCTTCTTTACCTACCAACATACCCATGCCTTCGGTAAATTCACCGTTACCATCCGGAACAAAAGTAATGTTTTCTGCTTTTTCGTCTTCTTTCCATGCGTTCATAACGAAAGTATCGTTCACGGAAACCACAAGAATGTCGTCAACGCCGTATTTTTTGAATACTGGTGCTAATTCATTGTAGCGTGGTAAGTGAGAAGAAGAGCAAGTTGGGGTAAATGCGCCCGGTAAAGAGAAAACGATAACGGTTTTGTTATCAAATAATTCAGATGAAGTTACATCAACCCATTTGTCACCTTGACGAGTACGGAATGTAACCTGAGGAACTTTTTTTCCTTCCATAGTAGACATAAGTTTTTCTCCTATTCTATAAGTGTTGCTATGAATTAGAAAGCCAGCCTAAATTACAGGCAGTTTCTAAAGATGGTGTGAATTATAGATAAAATTGTGATATAGTCACAATCAATTAATTCTATTCTTTTAATTGCTACTTTCTATAATGAGGACATATGAATATCCGTGATTTAGAATACCTTGTTGCCCTTGCAGAACACAAGCATTTTCGTCGTGCAGCAGACGCCTGTCATGTGAGCCAACCGACGCTAAGCGGTCAAATCCGCAAATTAGAAGACGAACTTGGCATCATTTTATTGGAACGTACCAGTCGTAAAGTGCTCTTTACACAATCGGGTTTATTGTTGGTAGATCAGGCTAAAACCGTGTTGCGTGAAGTGAAACTCTTGAAAGAAATGGCAAGTAACCAAGGCAAAGAAATGACCGGTCCGTTACACGTTGGCGTGATCCCAACAATAGGTCCTTATTTAATGCCTCATATTGTCCCGGCATTACAAAATGCGTTCCCGGATTTGGAACTCTTTCTCTACGAAGCGCAGACCCATCAATTATTGGAGCAGCTTGAAACCGGCCGCTTAGATTGCGCCATTGTGGCATCCGTACGTGAAACCGAACCGTTTATTGAAGTACCATTATTTAAAGAAAGAATGTTATTGGCCGTTGCTGAAAACCATCCGTGGGCAAAAGAACAAACCATTCCAATGTCCATGTTAAAAGATCATGAAATGTTAATGCTCGATGATGGACACTGTCTGCGCAACCAAGCCCTTGGCTATTGTTTTACTGCCGGTGCAAAAGAAAATTCTCATTTCCAAGCGACCAGTTTGGAAACCTTGCGTAATATGGTCGCCGCCAATGCCGGTATGACCTTAATGCCGGAGTTAGCCGTGCTAAGCGAAGGAGAACGTGGCGGCGTGAAATATTTGCCATGTCAACCTGAACCTTCTCGAGATGTTATTTTGGTTTATCGCCCCGGCTCACCGCTCCGCGCTCGTTATGAACGCATTGCCGAGGCCATTGCGAATTCGGTTAAATCGATTTTATCTTAACGGAGCATTTCATGGTCGGTATTCGCGCGCAGCAAAAAGAAAAAACCCGTCGCGCACTCATTGATGCGGCATTTAACCAACTGACGGCAGAAAAAAGCTTTTCCAACCTGAGTTTAAGGGAAGTTTCCCGTGAAGCCGGCATCGCGCCGACCTCGTTTTATCGCCACTTCCGTGATATGGACGAATTAGGCTTAACGATGGTGGATGAAGCAGGTTTAACCCTTCGCCAACTCATGCGTCAAGCCCGTAAACGCATCGCCAGTGGCGGGAGTGTGATTGTCATTTCAGTGGAAACGTTCTTTGAATTTATCCATAACAGCCCAAACGTCTTCCGCTTATTGTTACGAGAAAGTTCCGGCACCTCACAAGCCTTTCGTACGGCGGCGGCTCGAGAGATTAAGCATTTCATTGATGAACTCTCAGAATACATCGCACGCAAAAATAATTATTCGCAATATATCGCTTATGTACAGGCAGAAGGCATGGTGACCATCGTATTCACCGCTGGTGCCAACGCGTTAGATATGAGCAAAGCGGAACGGGAACAGCTAAAAGAGCGGTTGATTTTACAGCTTAGAATGTTAGCCAAAGGAACAAAGCACGAAGCAAGAGATCGCCGTGAAAGCCATTAACTACAAAAAATTTCTCAAAAACATCCTTTCGCTATTTCTCACCTTGCTGGTGATGAGTAACCTCATAGATTTTATTCGTAAACCGACTGTGCCGGAAGATATTAACGCAACGGCATTATACGATTTGCAAGGGAATCCGTTTTTTCTACCACAACTGGCGCAGGACAAACCCACTATTGTCTATTTTTGGGGAACCTGGTGTGGTTATTGCCGTTACACCTCGCCGACAATTAACGCGCTGGCAAAAGAAGGCTATCCTGTCGTTTCCATTGCCTTACGCTCTGGTTCTACGCAGGATGTCACTGATTATCTTAAGGAACATCAATACGAATTTACGACTGTCAATGATCCCCATGGTGCACTAGCAAATCAATGGGGTGTGAATGTGACACCGACGATTATTCTTTTGCATCAAGGTAAAATGGACTTAGCCACAACAGGCTGGACAAGCTACTGGGGATTAAAAGTGCGGTTATTTTTAACCACGTTTTTATAGGATAGGCTTAGCCGACTCACGGTGTCATTTCACTTAAGCGACTCTGCTGCAAAATTCTCTGGTAATTGCGTCTGCATACTTGCCCAAATCGCTCCGCTGTCCTTGCCATACTGCAATACGCAAGGTGCCACCTCATCGATGGCTTGACGTTGGCAAATGTCCATCAAATTTGCATAAAAACGCTTTGCCAAAAGGCGTGCTTCTGCATTTTGGAAGTAAAACATGCCAATATGGGAATACAAATTCTTGAAACTATTTAAAATTAAACCATACACCGGATTACCAGAAGCAAACGCAAGGTTACGGAAGACGTCATAGTCAAATTTTGTGTAATCTTCTGCGGTATCTTGTAATGTATCTAACGGTTGTAAAATACGTAAAGATTGTTCCGGTGCTCGTCTAAAGGCTTTAGGAATGTAAATCATTGAAATATCGGTACGCGCCGAACGCATATTTGCAATAAGCGAAGGCTGACGAGTGCCATCCAATTGAATCATGGTTTCTAGAATATTTAAACCAGAGGTTTCCCAAATATCATTGACTTTTGTCGGCTTACCGTGTTGGATATTTAACCAACCATCTCGTGCTAAGCGTTGTAACACTTCACGTAATGTGGTGCGCGTCACACCAATTTTATCTGCTAATTCCCGCTCTGCCGGTAAATCTGATCCTGGTGGAAAATGATGACTCCAAATACTCTTCACAATATATTCTTCAGCTAAGGCCGCGGGACTTTGTGCCTTCAGGAGAGGAGGGGTATTATTCATAAGATTCTTGTTCAATAAGTAATAACAGCATCCTTATTATCGTTGAAACTGCTAGACATTACAATGAGATAATTATTTGGTAAATTCATTGACATCATTTAGGATTTTTGACACAGTTGAAATTTAATTTACCTAGAATAGCGTAGTTTAGCGTTATTTGATATTCGATGTAGGGGACATCATTTATGGATGATCGTAGTTATACACAAGCATTTCTTAAAAACTTTTTGGGAACCAGTCCGGATTGGTACAAAATCACCATCATTACCTTTCTTATCCTCAACCCGATTTTATTTTTCATCACTCCCTTTTGGGCGGGTTGGTTATTAGTTGTTGAATTTATTTTTACCTTGGGTATGGCATTAAAATGCTACCCGTTACAACCCGGTGGTTTGCTTGCCATTGAAGCGATCATTATCGGGATGACAAAACCAGAGCACATAAAAGCAGAAGTCTTGGCTAATTTTGAAGTAATTTTGTTATTAATGTTTATGGTAGCAGGCATTTACTTCATGAAGCAATTATTACTCTTTGTCTTCACCAAGTTATTGCTCAATATTCGCTCAAAACTGGTCTTATCATTGGCATTTTGCTTTAGTGCGGCGTTTTTATCTGCCTTTTTAGATGCCTTAACCGTCGTTGCGGTAATTATCAGTGTCGCCATGGGATTTTACGGTGTATATCACAAAGTTGCTTCCGGTGGGACATTTTACGATTCTACAGATATCACCAATGACGAAAAAATCGGTAACCATCATGAAACCTTAGAACAATTTCGCGCCTTTTTACGCAGCTTAATGATGCATGCCGGCGTTGGTACAGCATTAGGCGGAGTAATGACCATGGTGGGTGAGCCTCAAAATTTAATTATTGCCGATCAAGCAGGTTGGAACTTTGTTGAATTCTTCTTCCGTATGGCACCGGTGACTGTGCCCGTATTTATTTGTGGTATCTTAACCTGTGTCTTGTTAGAAAAATTTCACTTGTTTGGCTACGGAGCAAAATTACCACAAAAAGTCTGGGAAGTTCTGGCTGATTTTGATCGTGCCAATATGAAAAAACTAACCAAACAAGAACGTTTGAAACTCATTATCCAAGCAATAATTGGGGTTTGGTTAATTGTTGGATTGGCTTTTCACTTGGCTTCAGTGGGTTTAATCGGACTAAGTATTATCATTCTATGTACCTCGTTCTGTGGCATTACCAGCGAACACGCATTGGGTAAAGCATTCCAAGAATCCTTACCGTTTACCGCACTTTTAGTCGTATTCTTCACGATTGTTGCTGTTATTATCGACCAAAAACTGTTCGCACCAATTATTCATTATGTTCTATCGGCAGAAGAAAGTACTCAACTCACCCTATTTTATGCTTTCAACGGTTTACTTTCTGCTATTTCTGATAACGTTTTTGTGGCAACGGTGTACATTAACGAAGCGAAAAACGCATTATCTGCGAACATTATCCCGCCACATCAATTTGAGTTGTTAGCTGTTGCAATTAATACCGGAACTAACTTGCCTTCCGTTGCAACACCGAACGGACAAGCGGCGTTCTTATTCCTGTTGACATCATCGCTTGCGCCCCTAATTAACCTATCTTATGGTAGAATGGTTTATATGGCATTGCCTTATACCATTGTGCTGTCTTTAGTAGGTTTATTTGCCGTAGAATATATTTTGCCATCAGTGACTATTTGGCTAGCCAATTTAGGTTTAATTATGCCAATTTAATAAATTTGAAGGTTAATTAAAATAGAGAGGAAAAAACGCAATGCTACATTTGTTCAAAACACTTTCCGTCCAACGTTCCGGTTGGTTATTGTTATTGATTTCAGCATTAGCGTTAGAAGGCACCGCACTTTATTTCCAGTATGGCATGGGCTTACAGCCCTGCGTAATGTGTATTTATGAACGTGTGGCATTATTTGGTATCGCCTTTGCCGGCATAATCGGCCTAATTGCCCCACGTTTTTTAATCATGCGCGTATTGGCATTAATCGTTGCTTTTTTAAGTGCGGTAAAAGGATTATTTATTTCGATCAAACACGTCGACTACCAACTTCACCCAGCACCTTGGAATCAATGTTCTTACTTACCTGAATTTCCACAAACCTTACCATTGGATCAATGGTTCCCGGTCTTATTTCATCCCACAGGTTCTTGCAGTGACGAAGTATGGTCTTGGCTAGGGCTTTCTATGGCACAATGGATTGTGGTGATATTTGCAGTGTATTTACTGATATTCCTCTTCATTTTAATCAGTCAATTCAAACGCGTTGAAATCCATCAAAGCAGACGCTTATTTAAATAATCAGTTATAAATAACCTAAATCTCAAGATTTGGGTTATTTTTATATTGGTTAACCTTTATTTGAATTCTTCATAATACGATCTTTCGCAACGCGCCACTCGCGTTCTTTGATATCATCACGCTTATCATGTTGCTTCTTCCCTTTCGCTAAACCAATTTTGATTTTAGCCCAGGCACCTTTCCAATATAAAGAAAGCGCAATCAACGTAAATCCATCTCGGTTTGTTTTCCCAAATAAAGAATCTAACTCACGTTGTTTTAAGAGCAACTTACGTGTACGACTCGGATCACAAACAATATGTGTAGAAGCTACGCTGAGAGGTTGTATCATTGAGCCAAACAAAAAGGCTTCACCATTTTTGAAAATAACATAGCTATCACTAATATTTACCTTACCTGCTCGCATAGACTTTACTTCCCAACCTTGTAGCTCAAGTCCTGCTTCGATTTCATCTTCAATAAAGTAATCATGTCTAGCGCGTTTATTTAAGGCAATTGTATTACTACCAAGTTTTACTTTTTTCTTTGTCATTTTTTGAAATCCAAATTAATTAGTAAAAAAAAGACTGAAGACTATACAGCCTTCAGTCTTTAGTTTTAGTAGAATGAACTTTTATTCCGCCGCTACTTCTTCAGAAGAAACTTCAGGACGATCAACTAATTCAATGTAAGCCATTGGTGCATTATCGCCTGCACGGAAACCACATTTAAGAATGCGGGTGTAACCACCTGCACGTTGTGCAAAACGTGGTCCTAATTCATTAAATAATTTAGCAACAGTTTCAGTGTTGCGTGTACGAGCAAAAGCGAGGCGACGATTTGCCACACTATCTACTTTTGCTAAAGTAATTAACGGTTCAACTACTCGACGTAATTCTTTTGCTTTTGGCAAAGTTGTTTTGATAATCTCATGACCAATCAAAGAACTTGCCATATTACGAAACATCGCTTGGCGATGACTGCTATTACGGTTGAGTTGACGACCACTCTTACGATGGCGCATAACCTTATCCTTCTCAGAAAAATCTTAAACCTACGACCAAACTAGTCTTCAGCAATACTTGCTGGTGGCCAATTTTCAAGGCGCATACCTAGTGATAAGCCTCTTGAAGCGAGCACATCCTTAATTTCAGTAAGTGATTTCTTACCAAGATTAGGTGTTTTTAATAACTCAACTTCTGTACGTTGTACTAAATCACCGATATAGTGAATTGTTTCTGCTTTCAAACAGTTAGCAGAACGAACTGTCAACTCTAAATCATCAACAGGACGAAGCAGAATCGGATCGAATTCTGGTTTTTCTTCCTTAATTTCAGGTTGACGAACATCTCGCAAATCAACGAATGCATCAAGTTGTTCTGCTAAAATTGTTGCTGCACGACGAATCGCATCTTCAGGATCAATAGTTCCGTTTGTTTCTAGCTCAATAACCAATTTATCTAAATCGGTACGCTGTTCAACACGTGCAGCTTCAACATTATAAGCAATACGGTCAACCGGGCTATAACAAGCATCTACTAATAAACGACCAATTGGGCGATCTTCATCCTGATTTTGAACACGAGCTGATGCAGGCACATATCCTCTACCACGTTGCACACGAATACGCATGTTAATTGATGCATTCTCGTCAGTTAAGTGGCAAATAACATGCTCAGGATTTACAATTTCAACATCACCATCATGGGTAATATCTGCAGCAACAACAGGGCCAATTCCAGATTTAGTAAGGGTTAGAAGAACATCATCTTTATTTTGTACTTTTACAGCTAAACCTTTTAAGTTTAAAAGCACTTCAAGAATATCTTCCTGTACGCCTTCTTTGCTACTATATTCATGCAAAACACCATCAATTTCTACCTCAGTTACAGCACAACCTGGCATTGAAGATAGAAGAATACGGCGTAATGCATTTCCTAGAGTATGACCGAAACCACGCTCTAATGGCTCTAAGATAATCTTCGCCTGCGTTGAACTAACTTGTTCAATATCAACTAGGCGTGGTTTTAAAAATTCTGTAACAGAACCCTGCATTTTATCCTCTCTTTGCTTCTAAGCACTACTACAATTATTTGGAGTAGAGCTCAACGATCAGATGTTCATTAATGTCTGCTGATAAATCAGAACGCTCAGGAACACGTTTAAATACACCTTCCATTTTAGCAGCATCAACATCCAACCAAGTTGGTTTTTCTTTTTGTTCTGCTAACTCTAACGATGCTTTAATGCGTGCTTGTTTTTTAGATTTTTCACGAACAGCAATTACATCATCAACTGAAACTTGGAAAGATGGAATATTCACAACACGGCCATTCACAACAATTGCCTTATGACTCACTAACTGACGAGCTTCAGCACGAGTTGCGGCAAATCCCATACGATAAACAACATTATCCAAGCGACCTTCTAACAATACCAATAAGTTCTCACCAGTATTGCCTTTTAGGCGATTCGCTTCTTTGTAATAGTTACGGAACTGACGTTCTAAGATACCGTACATACGGCGAACTTTTTGTTTCTCACGTAACTGACTACCATAGTCAGACAAACGCGGTTTACGAGCACCATGTTGACCAGGTGCTGTATCAATTTTACATTTCGAATCAATCGCACGAACGCCTGATTTAAGAAATAAATCAGTACCTTCACGACGGCTGAGCTTGAGTTTAGGACCCAAATATCTTGCCATTTTCTTTCTCCAACTATCCTATTACGTCATTAAACACGACGTTTTTTCGGTGGACGACAACCGTTATGAGGAATCGGAGTCACATCAGTAATATTCGTGATACGGAAACCCGCTGCATTCAATGCACGGATTGTTGATTCACGACCCGGACCCGGACCTTTAACCATAACTTCCAAGTTCTTTAAGCCGAACTCTTTAACGATTTCAGCACAACGTTCTGCAGCAACTTGTGCAGCGAACGGGGTAGATTTACGAGAACCACGGAAACCTGAACCACCTGCGGTTGCCCATGCTAGAGCATTTCCTTGACGGTCAGTAATAGTAACGATTGTATTATTGAAAGATGCGTGAATATGTGCAACGCCATCCACAATTTGTTTTTTTACACGTTTACGTGCACGAATTGGTGTTTTAGCCATTCTTTATTTACCCCGACTATTTTTTGATCGGCTTACGTGGACCCTTACGGGTACGCGCATTAGTTTTAGTACGTTGACCACGTACAGGTAAACTACGACGATGACGTAAACCACGATAACAACCCAAGTCTAAAAGACGCTTGATGTTTAGTGTTACTTCACGGCGTAAATCACCTTCAACGGTAAATTTACCAACTTCGTCACGCAGTTTGTCAATCTGCTCTTCAGACAATTCGCTGATCTTAACATCTTCAGCAATACCCGCTGCAGCACAAATGCTTTTTGAACGAGTCTTACCGATACCATAAATTGCAGTTAAAGCGATTACAGTGTGTTTATGATCAGGAATGTTAATGCCTGCAATACGGGCCACTATGCACTCCTATATTAATTAATTTGACACCCTGATCTTGAAAAGCCCGTTTTCAGGATACTCAAACAGAGTGTCAAGGAAATAAATGAGCTGAGTAGTATAATTACTCAACCGGTTCTTTGCAAGAAAAATATCAATTAACCTTGGCGTTGTTTATGTTTGGGATCGTTACAAAGTACACGAACAACTCCCTCACGTTTAACAATTTTACAGTTACGACATAATTTCTTAACGGAAGCACGAACTTTCATTGCTTATCCCTTTTATAACTGGACTATTGTCCAAAACCTTTAAGGTTTGCTTTTTTCAACGCAGACTCATATTTTGTAGACATTAAATGACTTTGAATCTGTACGATGAAATCCATAATAACCACCACAACAATCAGCAAAGATGTACCACCAAAATAGAATTGAACATTCCAAGCAGATGTCATGATATAAGGAACCAAACAAACGAATGTGACATATAATCCCCCAATAAGGGTCAATCTAGTCATGATCTTATCAATATATCGAGATGTTTGTTCCCCTGGTCTAATTCCAGGTATAAATGCACCTGACTTTTTCAAGTTATCTGCTGTATCCCGAGGATTATATTGCATTGCAGTATAGAAAAAGCTAAAGAAAATAATTGCCACGGCATATATAACTAAGTATAACGGCTGTCCAGGATGTAATAACATTGATAAATCAGTTAACCATTCTAAACTTGAGCCTTGTCCAACCCATTGAGTTAATGTTGCTGGAAAGAGTATTATACTCGATGCAAAAATTGCGGGAATCACACCTGCCATATTCACTTTTAACGGAAGATGTGAAGTGTGTCCACCCAAAATTTGTCTGCCTTGCTGGCGCTTAGCATATTCCACTTTGATTCGTCTCTGCCCTCTTTCGACAAAAACGACAAAATAAGTAACTGCAAAAACAATAACAGCTATCAATAAAAGAACAAGAAAATGCATTTGACCAAGGCGAGCTTGCTCAATCGTTTGACCTACAGCAGCAGGTAAACCAGCAACAATACCCGCAAAAATAATCAAAGAAATACCATTACCAATACCACGCTCTGTAATTTGCTCACCTAACCACATTAAAAACATAGTCCCGGTGACCAAACTAATTACCGCGGTAAAATAGAAGCTAAATCCTAAATTAGGAACTAACCCCGGTAACATATTAGGTAAACCTGTTGAAATACCTACCGCTTGTAAAGTAGCAAGAACAACTGTTGAATAACGTGTATACTTACTAATTTTACGGCGACCAGACTCACCCTCTTTTCTTAGTTCTGCTAGTGCTGGATGAACTGAGGCTAATAGTTGGATAATAATTGATGCCGAAATATAAGGCATAATACCCAAAGCAAAAATAGAAGCTCGACTCAGCGCACCACCAGAGAACATGTTAAACATATCAATGATGGTGCCTTTTTGTTGTTCAATTAACTGAGCCAATACAGCAGCATCTATACCAGGAACCGGAATGAACGAACCAATACGGAAAACTATCAGTGCGCCTAAAACAAATAACAATCTATTCTTAAGCTCACTTTTTCCGCCTTGCGTACTTCTTGCTTGATAGCCTGGTTGCTTAGCCATTAATTATTCCTCGATTGAACCGCCTGCAGCCTCAATTGCTGCCTTGGCACCTTTAGTAACACCTAATCCGCGAACTACTACTTTAGACTTAACTTCACCTGCCAAAATTACTTTAGCAAATTGAATATCCTTAGTTAAAACATTAGCTGCTTTTAATGTTTCTAGAGTTACGATGCCACCTTCAATTTTATTTAGGTCATCTAAACGAACTTCTGCTGTTACTGCAGATTTCATTGAGGTAAAACCAAATTTAGGTAAACGACGGTATAAAGGCATTTGTCCACCTTCAAATCCGCGGCGAACACCACCGCCGGTACGGGATTTTTGACCTTTATGACCACGTCCACCAGTTTTACCTAAACCAGAACCGATACCACGACCAAGACGTTTAGCACTATGCTTAGCACCTTCAGCCGGAGATAGAGTATTTAAACGCATCTATTACTCCTCCACTTTAACCATATATGAAATTTGGTTAATCATTCCTCGTACTGCCGGAGTATCAATTAACTCAACAGTATGATGCATATGGCGAAGACCAAGACCACGTAGTGTAGCTTTATGCTTCGGTAAACGAGCAATAGAACTACGAACCTGTGTTACTTTAATAGTTTTAGCCATTATCAATTACCCCAAAATTTCATCAACTGATTTACCACGTTTAGCAGCAACCATTTCTGGTGATTTCATATTTGCTAAAGCATCAATAGTTGCGCGAACAACATTGATTGGGTTAGTTGAACCATATGCTTTTGACAATACGTTACGGACTCCAGCAACCTCTAACACGGCACGCATCGCACCGCCGGCAATAATACCGGTACCCTCACTCGCCGGCTGCATAAAAACGCGCGAACCAGTATGAGTACCCTTAATAGGATGTTGTAACGTACCTTCTGTTAAAGCCACATTAACCATGTTACGACGTGCTTTTTCCATTGCTTTTTGAATCGCTGCAGGAACTTCACGTGCTTTACCATATCCAAAACCTACTCGGCCATTACCATCACCTACCACAGTCAATGCGGTAAAGCTCATGATACGACCACCCTTTACAGTTTTAGATACGCGGTTTACCGCAATTAGCTTCTCTTGCAGTTCACCAGCTTGTTTTTCGATGTTTGACATCTCAAATTACCTCAATTAGAACTGTAGACCAGCTTCACGGGCTGCATCCGCTAAAGATTGGATACGGCCATGATATTTAAAACCAGAACGATCAAAAGCTACGCCTTTAATGCCTTTTGCTAATGCTCTTTCTGCAACGGCCTTACCTACAACTGCAGCAGCATCTTTATTTCCGGTATATTTCACTTGCTCTTTAATTGCTTTCTCAACAGTAGAAGCAGCCGCAAGCACTTCCGAACCGTTTGGTGCGATGACTTGGGCGTAAATATGGCGTGGAGTACGGTGAACAACTAAACGAGTTACACCCTGCTCTCTCATCATATGACGCGCACGAGCCGCACGACGGATACGAGCTGATTTCTTATCCATAGTGTTACCTTAATTATTTCTTCTTAGCTTCTTTAATACGCACCACTTCATCAGCGTAGCGTACCCCTTTACCTTTATACGGCTCAGGGCGACGATAAGCACGAATATCTGCAGCAACTTGACCAATTAACTGTTTATCTGAACCTTTCAAAACAATTTCAGTTTGAGAAGGACATTCAGCAGTAATTCCTGCAGGTAAAACATGCTCAACAGGATGAGAAAATCCAAGACTTAAAGCAACAGCGTTTCCTTTAATTTGTGCTCTATAACCTACACCAACTAATTGTAGTTTTCTTGTAAATCCTTCAGTAACGCCAATAACCATAGAATTAACTAGCGCTCTCGCAGTACCAGACTGCGCATTACCGCCCTCAACACCCTCACGTGGTGAAAATGTCAATTCGTTATTTTCATGTTTAACTTCTACTGAATGATGAATAGAGCGAGATAACTCACCATTTTTACCTTTAATTGTTAGCAACTGTCCGTTAAGTTTTACCTCAACGCCGGCAGGAATACTAACAGGTGCTTTTGCAACACGAGACATTATCCTACCTCTCCATTAAGCTACATAACAAATGATCTCACCGCCTAAACCCGCTTGACGAGCTGCACGGTCAGTCATTACACCTTTAGATGTAGATACAACAGCAATACCTAAACCACCCATTACCTTTGGTAATTCGTCTTTACGTTTGTAAATACGAAGACCAGGGCGACTAATACGCTGAATACTCTCTACAACCGGTTTTCCTTGGAAATATTTTAACGTAATTTCCAATTCAGGTTTTACACCTTCAATTACTTTAACGCTCTCGATATAACCTTCGTCAGCTAATACATTGGCAATTGCCACTTTTAGCTTGGATGAAGGCATACTGATCGCAACTTTATTCGCAGCTTGACCGTTACGAATACGAGTCAACATATCTGCGATAGGATCTTGCATACTCATTGTGCTTTTACTCCGATTCCAAATTAAAGTGGTAAATTACCAACTTGCTTTCTTAAGACCCGGGATTTCGCCGCGCATAGCAGCTTCACGAACCTTAATACGACTTAAACCAAACTTACGAAGAACGCCGTGAGGACGTCCAGTTTGACGGCAACGGTTACGTTGACGACTAGGGCTAGAATCACGTGGTAAAGTTTGTAACTTTAACACAGCGTTCCAACGATCTTCGTCAGAGGCATTAACGTCAGAAATAATCTTTTTTAATTCTACACGTTTAGCATAGAATTTTTCAGCCAATTTCACGCGTTTTACATCGCGAGCTTTCATTGATTGTTTAGCCATTTGTAACCTGCCTTACTTACGGAATGGGAAATTAAAGGCAGCCAATAGTGCTCGACCTTCTTCATCACTCTTAGCTGTGGTTGTAATAGTAATATCTAAACCACGTACACGATCTACTTTATCGTAGTCGATTTCAGGGAAGATGATTTGCTCACGCACACCCATACTGTAATTTCCACGACCATCAAAAGATTTCGCGCTCAAACCGCGGAAGTCACGAATACGTGGAACAGCAATTGTAATTAAACGTTCTAAGAACTCCCACATACGTTCACCACGTAGTGTCACTTTACAACCGATTGGATATCCCTGACGGATTTTAAAGCCAGCAACAGATTTACGAGCTTTAGTAACCAAAGGTTTTTGACCGCTAATTGCTGCTAAATCTGCTACTGCATTATCTAGCAATTTTTTATCGGTCAATGCTTCACCCACACCCATATTCAGGGTTATCTTTTCGATTCGTGGGACTTGCATGACAGACGAGTAGTTGAATTTCGTTTTCAATTCATTTACTACTTGCTCTCTGTAGTAATCATGCAGTTTCGCCATCGCATTACTCCAGTTTATTATTAAATAATTTCATTGTTAGATTTGAAGAAACGTACTTTTTTGCCGTCTTCAAATCTAAAACCTACTCGGTCAGCTTTGTTTGTTTTCGGGTTGAAAATTGCAACGTTTGATACATCAATTGCAGCTTCTTTCTTCACTAAACCACCCTCTTTGCCTAATGCAGGTACTGGTTTTTCATGTTTAGTGATGATATTTACACCTTCAACAATCACTTTACCGTTAGATAACACTTTTGTTACCTTACCGCGCTTACCTTTGCTTTTGCCGGTAAGCACAATTACTTCATCATTTTGACGGATTTTTGCAGCCATTACATTCTCCTTACAGTACTTCTGGAGCTAAAGAAATGATCTTCATGAATTTCTCAGAACGAAGTTCACGAGTCACCGGTCCAAAAATACGAGTACCGATTGGTTGCTCAGTGTTATTATTTAAAATGACACAAGCATTACCATCGAAACGAATAACTGATCCATCTGGGCGACGAACACCCTTCTTGGTGCGCACAACAACTGCTTTTAACACATCACCTTTTTTTACTTTACCGCGCGGAATTGCTTCTTTTACAGTAACTTTGATAATGTCGCCAATAGCAGCATAACGACGGTGCGATCCACCTAGAACCTTGATACACATTACGCTGCGAGCGCCTGAATTGTCAGCAACATCCAGCATAGTCTGTTCTTGGATCATATTAGTGCTCCGTTAAATTAAAAAACCACCCTTTCGGGACGAACCTGTCCGCACAGTCAAAAGAGAACGGCGGGCAGGCTGCGGATTCTATCAAAAGAAAAAGAGAAAGGCAACGATAATTTGCCTTCCTCTTCTTAAGCCGTTTGTTAAAAGTGCGGTTGAAATTTACCGCAGTTTTTAGAATTATAAAAATATCTCCATACATTCAAAATTCATCGAATGAAAAAATAAGGGTTAGAAAAAATGAAGCGAATTATTACATTAGAGAAACTTATCAGTTTTTATATCTTGGGAAAATTTCCTTGCCTAACAACCAGAGATAGCGATCAATCTCTTTTAAACTAAATCTCTCTAATTTATAATATTTTTGGAAATCCAACAAAATTCCTTTAAATTTTCTGTAATCTTTTAGATCTATTCTTTTAAATGATGAAAATTTATCTATTTTATTAAAATATAAGAGAATTTTCTCCACGTAGCTATCATAAATAGGAAAATCAATTGGATTATGATGGCTACAATATTTAGTTGCAAAAGAATAAAAAGATCTCTTTTTGCCACTAATTTCCACCTTTCCTAATTCATTAACTAAAGAGATATCTCCAGACTTTAAACGTTCATCTAGATCTTTAATATTTAAAATATGTTTTGCCACAGGATAAATAGCAAATATATTTGTACTATAAAAATCATTTAAACATGATGCTTTCAATAAAATATCACTAATTTCACTATTACTTGGCAATAATTTTAAAAATAGTTTTTTTAACGCATTTTCTTGTAAAGTATAGCCTTCAAGATTTTCCCATCTATTGAGATATTTATTAACTTCTAAGGCACTAGGTTTGGGTGGTAAAGGCTTTTCCATCTTTTCTCCAATACATGAAATTTATCTGAATTTAGTACACAAGAATAAATGAATAATATTTCTTTTCATATACTTTTCACACTGAAATCAAAATAGTAAACACCTTATGTGTTAGTAACGGTATAATCTTCAGCAGATTCAATAATTAAATCTTTATAAATTGCACAACTTCTAATTTGTTTAGACATAACTAGCTCCAGATTACCAAAATTTTAAAACAACTTGACCAAATGCAACTAAGATAGCGTTACCATTTAGTTCATAAGTAGTATCATAGTTAGCTGAAATTTTTGGCTTAATCTTATTCCCTTCTGTCACCCAAATATCACTTTGGTTTGCTCCAACTTTAGGTTTTAACTCACGTCCATCATATACCCAAATATCACTTTGTTTTGCTCCAACTTTAGGTCTTAACTCACGTCCATCATATATCCAAATATCACTTTGATTTGCTCCAACTTTAGGTTTTAGCTCACGCCCATCACAAGACCATTTACTCGATAATGAAATTTTTGGCATAATTTTCTCCAATATCCTTATTAAAAATATTTTTATCAGTGTTTGTTTAGGTGTTATGTCAATAACAGCTAAAAGAAGTATACTTCTTTGCGAAATCTAGTTCCTAAAAGAAAAGTGCGGTTAAAATTTATTAAATTTTAACCGCACTTTAAAAATAAAAAGCCAACAGCTTTACACTATTGGCTTTTATTTTATTACTTTTCGTTGTTAATTAAGCAATCACTGCTTTCTCAACTACACGAACTAAAGTCCATGATTTAGTTTTAGAAATCGGACGACATTCGCGAACTTCTACTAAATCACCTAATTTAGCTTCGTTATTTTCATCGTGCACATGTAGTTTAGTTGTGCGACGGATAAACTTACCATAAAGTGGGTGTTTAACCTTGCGTTCAATAGCAACAACGAAAGATTTCTCCATCTTGTCACTTACTACACGACCTTGCACGCTACGAATTTTATCAGTCATTACTCACCCGCCTTTTCGGTTAGAACAGTTTTAATTTGTGCAATACTACGACGCACTTGTTTTAACTGATGGGTTTGTTGAAGCTGACCGGTGGCTGCTTGCATACGCAACTTGAATTGCTCACCTAACAAGTTAACCAATTCAGCATTCAGCTCTTCAACACTTTTTGTACGTAGTTCTTGAGCTTTCATTACATCACCGTCTTAGTTACGAAAGTGGTCTTAATTGGCAATTTAGCAGCTGCTAATGCAAATGCTTCTCTTGCGATCTCTTCAGACACACCATCCATTTCATAGAGAACTTTACCCGGCTGGATTAAGGCTACCCAGTACTCAACGTTACCTTTACCTTTACCCATACGGACTTCTAGTGGTTTTTCAGTAATTGGTTTATCTGGGAATACACGAATCCAGATTTTACCTTGACGTTTTACTGCACGTGTCATCGCACGACGAGCGGCTTCAATTTGACGCGCAGTTAAACGACCACGACCAACTGCTTTTAAACCGAAAGTACCGAAGCTAACTTCTGTACCGCCCGCGATACCACGGTTACGGCCTTTGTGAACTTTACGGAATTTTGTACGTTTTGGTTGCAACATTTAGCGATTCTCCTTACTTACGACCTTTACCGCGCGGAGCCTTTTTAGGCTTGTCGGCAGGTTGTTGTTCCGGTTGCGCTAGCGCAGCCATTCCACCAAGAATCTCACCTTTGAAGATCCATACTTTAACGCCGATTACGCCGTATGTAGTATGAGCTTCTGCAGTGTTATAGTCGATGTCCGCACGTAATGTATGTAGAGGTACACGACCTTCACGATACCATTCAGAACGAGCAATTTCGGCACCGCCCAAACGTCCGCTAACTTCAACTTTGATACCTTTAGCGCCTAAACGCATTGCGTTTTGTACCGCTTTCTTCATAGCACGACGGAACATAACACGACGTTCTAATTGTGAAGCGATACTGTCTGCAACTAATTTTGCATCTAATTCAGGTTTTTTTACTTCAGCAATGTTGATTTGCGCTGGAACGCCTGCGATTTTTGCCACTGCATTACGCAATTTTTCAACATCTTCGCCTTTTTTACCAATAACGATACCCGGGCGAGCTGTGTGAATAGTTACACGAATACTTTTCGCTGGACGTTCAATAGTGATACGTGAAACGGAAGCATTCGCTAATTCTTTATTTAAGAATTGACGTACTTTGAAATCGCCTTCAAGATTGTCAGCGAAGTCTTGTGTATTCGCAAACCAAGTAGAGCTCCAAGGTTTTACAATACCTAGGCGAATACCATGTGGATGTACTTTTTGACCCATTGTTATTCCTCTACTTATTAACGATCTGACACAACCACAGTAATGTGGCTTGTACGTTTTAAAATACGATCTGCACGACCTTTAGCACGTGGCATAACACGTTTCATGCTTGGACCTTCATCTACGAAAATCTTCGCAACTTTAAGATCATCGATATCTGCACCGTCATTGTGCTCAGCATTAGCAATCGCTGACTCAAGAACTTTCTTCACTAAAGCAGATGCTTTTTTATTCGTGTAAGTAAGAATTTCTAGAGCTTGAGCAACTTTCTTGCCACGGATTAAATCCGCAACTAAGCGAGCTTTTTGCGCTGAAGTGCGAGCGTAACGATGTTTTGCAATAGTTTCCATCTTTTACCCCTTACTTCTTAGCTTTCTTGTCCGCAGCGTGACCGCGGTAAGTACGAGTCGGTGCAAATTCGCCTAATTTATGACCGATCATTTCATCAGAAACATAAACAGGAACATGCTGACGACCATTATGGACTGCGATGGTCAATCCAATCATTGATGGAATGATCATTGAACGACGGGACCAAGTTTTAATTGGTTTTTTATCCCCGCTTTCCACCGCCTTCTCTACCTTCTTCAACAAGTGTAGGTCAAGGAAAGGACCTTTCTTGAGAGAACGTGGCATGGCTTATCCTCTTATTTAATTAAAATTATTTACCACGACGACGCACGATATATTTATCAGTACGTTTGTTATGGCGAGTTTTCTTACCTTTAGTTTGAACGCCCCAAGGTGTTACTGGGTGTTTACCAAAGTTACGACCTTCACCACCACCGTGCGGGTGATCTACTGGGTTCATTGCAGTACCACGAACTGTAGGGCGTACACCTCTCCAGCGGTTGGCACCGGCTTTACCCAATACGCGAAGCATGTGCTCTGAGTTGCCTACTTCACCAATGGTGGCAGAACATTCAGCTAATACTTTACGCATCTCACCAGAACGGAGACGTAAAGTCACATAGTTACCTTCACGGGCAATGATCTGTACATAAGCACCGGCTGAACGAGCAATTTGACCGCCCTTGCCTGGTTTTAATTCAACGTTATGTACGGTAGAACCAACCGGGATATTACGCATTGGTAATGAGTTACCAACTTTAATTGGCGCATGTGCACCCGCTTGGATTTGATCACCTGCAGCCAAACCTTTAGGTGCTAAGATATAACGACGTTCACCGTCTTTATAAAGCACTAAAGCAATATTTGCAGAACGATTCGGATCGTATTCTAAACGTTCAACAACACCAGGAATGTCTAATTTATTACGTTTAAAATCAATTAAACGATAGTGTTGTTTGTGACCGCCACCGATGTGACGAGTAGTAATACGACCATAGTTGTTACGACCACCAGTTTTAGATTTAGTATCTAAAAGCGCAGCGAAAGGTTTACCTTTGTGCAATTCATGGTTAACAACTTTAACAACATGACGACGACCAGCGGAGGTCGGCTTACATTTAACGATAGCCATTATCTTCTACTCCTCCGTAATTACTCTGCTGCGCCTTCAACGAAGTCCAAAGATTGTCCTTCTTGAAGTGTAACATAAGCTTTTTTCCAGTCACTGCGACGTCCCATCTTAGCACCACGGCGTTTAGTTTTACCTTTCACCACAACGGTACGAACAGAATCCACTTTCACTTCAAAAAGTTGCTCTACTGCATTAGCAATTTCTACTTTGTTCGCATCTAAAGCGACTTTGAAAACGATTGTGTTTGACTTCTCAGCGTTATTTGTTGCTTTCTCAGAGACATGTGGTGCTTTAAGCACTTTTAGCAAACGTTCTTGACTCATGCTAACATCTCCTCAATTTGCTTCACAGCATCCACAGTTACAACTACTTTATCGAAAGCAATTAAACTTACCGGATCAATACCTTGAGCATCACGAACATCTACTTTGTATAAGTTACGTGCTGCCAAGAACAGATTTTCATCTAAACTTGCTGTGATGATTAACACATCTTCAAGTGCTAATTCTTTTAATTTTTGTACTAATACTTTGGTTTTTGGTGCATCAATTTCAAATTTATCAACAACCACTAAACGATCTTGACGAACAAGCTCGGAAAGAATGCTCTTGATTGCACCGCGGTACATTTTCTTGTTCACTTTTTGGCTGTGATCTTGTGGTTTCGCTGCGAAAGTCACACCACCAGAACGCCAAATTGGTGATTTGATATCACCGGAACGAGCACGACCTGTACCTTTTTGACGCCAAGGTTTTTTACCTGAACCGGACACTTCAGCACGAGTTTTTTGTGCACGAGAGCCTTGACGAGCACCTGCTGCATAAGCAACAACAACTTGGTGAATCAACGCTTCGTTAAACTCACGGCCGAAGGTAGTTTCAGAAACAGTGAGTGCATTAGCACCAACAACTTGTAATTCCATCTCTATCTCCTAGACCTATGCTTTAACTGCCGGCTTAACGATAACATCACTACCAGTAGCACCCGGAACGGCACCTTTTACTAATAGCAATTTACGCTCAGCATCTACACGAACAACTTCAAGGGATTGAACGGTTACACGTTCATTACCTAAGTGTCCTGCCATTTTTTTACCTTTAAACACACGACCCGGGGTTTGGTTTTGACCAATAGAACCGAGAACACGATGTGATAAAGAGTTACCATGGGTAGCATCTTGAGTACGGAAGTTCCAACGTTTAACACCACCTTGGAAACCTTTACCTTTAGAAGTACCGGTAACATCAACTTTTTTAACATCTGCGAAGATGTCAACGTTAATTTCTTGACCTAAAGTGAATTCTTCACCTTCAGTACGAAATTCCCATAAACCGCGACCAGCTTCAACGCCAGCTTTCACGAAATGACCCGCTTCAGGCTTCGTTACACGACTTGCTTTTTTAGAGCCAGTGGTAACTTGAACTGCAGTATAGCCATCGTTTTCAAGAGTTTTAACTTGAGTTACGCGGTTGGCTTCGATTTCGATAACGGTAACCGGTACAGACACGCCATCTTCATTGAAGATACGGGTCATACCGACTTTACGACCGACTAAACCAATCATTGTAATAACCTCTTAATTAACCTAGGCTGATCTGCACGTCAACGCCGGCAGCCAAGTCTAAACGCATTAAAGCATCAACAGTTTTTTCTGTTGGCTCAACAATATCAACTAAACGTTTGTGAGTACGGATTTCATATTGGTCACGCGCATCTTTATTTACGTGTGGAGAAATCAATACTGTGAAACGCTCTTTACGAGTTGGTAAAGGAATCGGACCACGCACTTGCGCACCGGTACGTTTAGCTGTTTCAACGATCTCCGCTGTGGATTGATCGATCAAACGATGATCAAACGCTTTAAGGCGGATACGGATTCTTTGGTTCTGCATGAGACCAGAGCTCCAATAAATTTAGCTAATAAAAAAACTAACACCATCACAATTCTCACATCAAAACAACAAGAAAAGGAGGTGCAAGCTACCTGTTATATAGTCCCCAAATCGGAGACATTGTTAGTATTACCTATTGTAATACTCGTTTAATAAATGATTACATTAAACGGCTTCTATAATTAAAGCCCGTGAATTCTACTAAAAGATAAGACTCTCCGCAAGTGTTATCTTCTAAAACGGCTCTGATAAATACCGTTTTAATGCCGGTATCACCGTTTTTGCATCTTTCACCCCTAAGTCATACATTGCCTGCACTTTGGCGACATCTTTTTCAATACGGCGAATAGGCAGCGTAACAGAAGGGCGAATAACAAAAATCTCGCCTTGTTCGTTAAGACGAATGACGTCTTCCACTGCACGGTTATAGTCGGCATAGCGGTTGTTCAGGCGTTCGATCAGTTTAGGGTAACGGCGATAAAAAGCATTAAAAATCAGCGGATTGGTCGGCGTTTTGCGGTAATCCAACGGTCGGGTGAGAATGACGATGATTTTGTCGTAGCCCAACTGTTGACAGAAACGCAACGGAATACTGTCTGCAATGCCACCGTCTAAATATTTTTTGCCGTTGATTTCCACCATTTTTGACACGAAAGGCATGGCGGAGGTGGCACGCAGGGTTTCCATTTGCTCAAAGGCATCGTGGATTTTCACATATTCCGCTTCGCCGCTTTCCACGTTGGTTAACACCGTATAAAAGTCGATACCGGAACGGGCGAATGCTGCTTGATCGAAGACGTCCAATTCAAAAGGTAGCTGATAAAAGGCGAACTCTTTGTTGACGATATTGCCTGTGGTGAACAGGCTGTGCCATCCCATGTAGCGTTTGTCGTTGAGGTATTTTTTGTTGTAGCGCAACACGCGGCCACGTTGTTTAGAAGGAAAATTCACACCGAACAATGCACCGGCGGATACGCTGACAATGCCGTCAATGTGAATTTGTTCATCCAAGAAGACATCCAACACGCCGGCGGTGAACATCCCGCGCATGGCGCCGCCCTCTAATACCAATCCGACTTTCATTAGCTTAACTCATAAGGCAAGAGTTGCATGTCGAGCAAGGTTTGGCAATTCGGCAAGCGGAACGCCTGACCTTCTTCCAACGGCGTATTTAATACGGTTTGTAACCACAAAACACCGTGGAAATTGACCGCACTTGTGATGGTGCCCGTGGCGCGCCAGTTATCGCCGAGTGCCATTTCCAATGCCGAACCGATGTCCGGCAGACTTTGTGTTTGTGCTGCGAAAATAAATAAAGCGCGTTTATTGGTGCCACGATATTTGGCGCGCGCCACGGTTTCTTGCCCGATGTAACAACCCTTTTGGAAGGAAATCGCCTGTTCAATACTTTGTAGGTTTAACGCTTGAGGAATAAATTCTAATTGGGTCGCGGCTGCCAAACTAGGGATGCCATCTTGAATGTCCAATAAATCCCAAGCCTCTGCTTCAACGGTAGGTTCGAGGGCTAAACGGGTCGGATTGAGTAAAATCATGCGCGGTTGTTGCGCCTTCACGTCAATGCGAATTTGCGCTGAAAATTGACCGCACTTTTCGATGGCTTTTGTGCCGGCTGCGCCGAGAATTTGCCAATCTAACAGCGTGAAAGTGACTTTGGAAAATACCGCATATTTTTTCAGCTGATCCAACGCCGATGGCAATAATGCGCTTTTCAACAGCATATAAAAGGTCTGTTCATCTTGACGAATTAAACGGAACAGCGCGCTCATTTTGCCTTTTGGATCGCAATGGGCGGTCAGCGTGGATTCGCCAACTGCTAACTTAGTGACATCGCAAGTGAGTTGCCCCTGTAAATATTTTTCCGCCTCCGTGCCTTCAATTTGAATCAGCGAGTAGTGCGTTAACGGGCAAATAATGTCATCTTGTTGTGCCGTTAAAAGGGAATAGGCCATCGTACTTTCCTTAAAAAATATCAATCAATTACTCAAGATTTTGAATTTGTTCGCGCATTTGCTCTATTAACACTTTCAGCTCAATAGCGGAATTGGTCACATCAACATTGATGGACTTGGACGCCAAAGTATTGGATTCGCGGTTGAGCTCTTGCATCATGAAATCCAGCTTGCGTCCCACCGCACCGCCTTTGCGCAGAATGTTTTGCGTTTCTTTCACGTGTAATTGCAAACGATCCAATTCTTCGGCGACATCAATGCGTTGCGCCAACATAATCAGCTCTTGTTCTAAACGTTGTGGATCCGGTTGCAGTTGCACTTCTTCAAAGCGTTGCAACATGCGCTCGCGTTGCCATTGTAAAATCTCCGGCATTTTGGACCGCACTTTTTGCTGTTCTTCATTGATGGCGTCAAGGCGTTGTGTCAGTAACGTGTGGATTTTTTCCCCTTCACGTTGACGCATAGCGATAAATTCCTCGACCACTTGCTCAAACGCCGCCAATAAATCTTGGCTGATTAAATCCACATCCTGTTCCGGCACTTCCACTACGCCCGGATAGCGTAATACATCGGTTAAATTGAGCTCACCTTCGCCTGCTTGCCGTTTTAGCCATTGCAAAGATTGCAATACTTGCGTGGCGAGTTCTTGGTTAATGTGCAATTCCGTTGAGGCTTGCTTTTTGTTATCAATTCGCAAGGTACATTCAATTTTGCCGCGGGTAAGTTTTTGGCGCAGTGTTTCGCGTAAGGTGTTTTCTAAACTGCGGAATTGTTCCGGCAGGCGGAAAAAGGTTTCTAAATAACGTTGATTGACCGAACGGATTTCCCAAACTGCGTTTCCCCAGTCTTTTTTGATTTCCAAACTGGCGAATGCCGTCATGCTATAAATCATAATAATTCCTTCATTTTTAGGCGCTAAAATTTGCGTGCTATTGTACTGCCAAATTTCGTTTCTGTCAGTTTGCGTGCTAAAATGGCGCGATTTTTTTATTGCTTAACGAGGAATTTTTCATGCGTCCGAATCAACGTGCCAACAACCAAACCCGCCCGATTAAAATCACCCGTCATTACACCAAACACGCAGAAGGTTCCGTGCTGGTGGAATTTGGCGATACCAAAGTGTTGTGTACTGCCACCGTAGAAGACGGCGTGCCGCGCTTTTTAAAAGGACTGGGACAAGGTTGGGTCACCGCGGAATACGGCATGTTGCCACGTTCTACCCACAGCCGTATGCAACGTGAAGCGGCAAAAGGCAAACAAGGCGGCCGTACTTTGGAAATTCAACGTTTAATTGCCCGTTCCTTACGCGCCATGGTGGATTTGGAAGCCCTTGGTGAACGTTGTGTGACCTTAGATTGTGATGTGATCCAAGCGGACGGCGGTACACGTACCGCCTCCATTACCGGCGCTTGCGTGGCGTTATGTGATGCGTTGAACGGCTTGGTGGCAAACGGCACATTGAGCAAAAATCCATTAAAAGGCTTGGTGGCGGCCATTTCTGTCGGCATTGTAAACGGCGATGCGGTATGTGATTTGGAATATGTGGAAGATTCCGCCGCAGAAACAGACATGAATGTGGTCATGATGGAAGACGGCCGCATGATTGAAGTGCAAGGCACTGCGGAAGGCGAACCGTTCAGCCATGAGGAATTATTAACCTTATTAGATCTGGCTAAACAAGGCTGTGAGGTCATTTTCCAAATCCAACGTGCGGCATTGGCAGAATAAGGATTGGAAGATGGAAAACTATAAACAACAGTTTATTGAATTCGCCCTTGCCCGTCAGGTTTTAAAATTTGGCGAGTTCACCTTGAAATCTGGTCGCATTAGCCCTTATTTTTTTAACGCAGGTTTGTTTAACCAAGGTGCCGATCTTGCCCGTTTAGGTGAATTTTATGCGGCAGCCTTACAAGATGCCGGTTTGCAATACGACATGATTTTTGGCCCGGCGTACAAAGGCATTCCCATTGCCACTGCGGTATCCATTGCGTTATTCAACCGCTTTGACATCAATAAACCGGTATGCTTTAACCGCAAAGAAACCAAAGATCACGGCGAGGGCGGCAATTTAATCGGTAGTCCGTTGCGCGGCAAGGTGTTGTTGGTGGATGATGTGATCACTGCCGGCACGGCAATTCGTGAATCCATGCAAATTATTCAAGCCAATGAAGCGCAATTAAGCGCGGTATTGATTGCTTTAAACCGTCAAGAGCGTGGTAACGGTGAGCTGTCTGCGATTCAAGAAGTCGAGCGCGATTACCAATGCAACGTGTTATCTATCATTGATTTTGCCGATTTGATGGCGTTCATTGAAACTCAACCGGAATACCAACAATATTTACCGGCAATGCGCGCTTATCGTGAGCAATACGGCATTAAATAAAGCGAAAGTGCGGTTGTTTTTGCACGCGTTTTTCAATTTGCTGAGAAAATCCACCGCACTTTTTTGACCCTAACGGAGCGACAATGAATTTTATTGGGAAATTTTTAGGTGCCTTAATCGGCTTTCGATTGGGCGGTTTTTTTGGCATGTTGGCGGGAGTGTTTCTTGGCCATCTTGCAGACAAAAAACTGTATGAACTGGGCACAGTCAATTCTTCTTTCTTCAAAACGAAAACCACCCGTCAACTGTTGTTTATGCAAACCACCTTTGCGGTGTTGGGACATTTAAGCAAAGCCAAAGGACGTGTGACGGAGAATGACATTCTGTTAGCGACCCATTTAATGGACCAAATGCAACTAGACGATGCCGGTCGCCGTTTAGCGCAAGAGGCATTTAACCGTGGCAAACAGGCAGATTTCCCGATTCGTCAGGTGATTCGCGAATTTCGTCTGGGGTGCGGACAACGTGCGGATTTATTGAGGGCATTTTTATCCGTGCAAATTCAAGCCGCCTTTTCTGACGATCATTTACATGACAATGAAAAAGACGTGCTGTTTATTGTTGCCGAAGAACTGGGCTTATCCCGCGTTCAATTTGAGCAAATGTTGGCAATGGAAATGGCGGCGCGTCATTTTGCACGCGGCGGTTTCTATCAACAAGGCGGCTACTACGAGCAACATTCCGGCTCCCAAGGCGGCTATCAACAGCAATCGCAATCTTCTTCCGGCCCGACCTTAAACGATGCTTATCAAGTGCTTGGTGTCAGCGCGACAGACGATCAGCCCACAGTGAAACGTGCCTATCGTCGTTTAATGAATGAAAATCATCCGGATAAATTAGTGGCAAAAGGGTTGCCACCGGAAATGATGGAAATGGCGAAAGAGAAAACCCAGCAAATTCAAGCCGCATACGACTTGATTTGCAAAGCCAAAGGCTGGAAATAACCTTTGCGCGTCATTTTAGCCCCGATGCAGGGCGTGCTTGATCCTCTCGTGCGTCAATTATTAACGGAAGTGAACGATTACGATTTGTGCATTTCCGAATTTGTCCGTGTGGTGGATCAACGCCTCCCGCCGAAAGTGTTTTATCGCCTTTGCCCTGAATTGCACCAACAAGGCTGTACGCCAAGCGGTACGCCGGTACGTGTGCAATTGCTCGGACAACATCCTCAATGGCTGGCGGAAAATGCCGAACTCGCCATTCAATTAGGTTCCCACGGTGTTGATTTAAACTGTGGCTGCCCGTCGAAAACCGTCAACGGCAGCAACGGTGGCGCCTCTTTGTTAAAGCAACCTGAACTTATTTACCAAGCCACCAAAGCCATTCGTCAAGCTGTACCACCAGAACAGGCAGTGAGTGTTAAAGTGCGCTTAGGCTGGGATTCCATCGATTTTGCTTTTGATATTGCGGATGCGGTGCAACAAGGCGGCGCGGCCGAAATTGCCATTCACGGCAGGACTAAAGCGGATGGTTATCGCGCTGATCGTATCAACTGGCAAAAAATTGGTGAAATCCGCCAAAAACTCCATATTCCTGTGATCGCCAATGGCGAAATTTGGCGTTGGGAAGATGGGCAACGATGCTTAGAAATAACCGGCTGTGAAGATTTAATGGTTGGTCGTGGGGCGCTTAATATGCCTAATTTAAGCCGTGTGCTAAAACATAATGACGCGCCGTTAAGCTGGGCTGAAATCATGCCGATTCTGCGCAAATACGCCACATTAGAAAATTGCCACGACAGCGGTTTTTACCACGTGGCGCGCATTAAGCAATGGCTACAGTATTTAAAATGTGAATATGAAGAAGCCACCGCGTTGTTCGAGGTGGTGAAGCGGTGCCATGATGGGGATGAGTTAAGGGTGTTGTTGAAAACGTACCTGGGATAGCTTGATGTTTGAAAAATAACTAAAAAATGCACCGCACTTTTTAACTCATGTGCTCATTAATAGCGCTTTTTTTGCCTACAACGTAAATTGCAACCGCCATAAAGCCAACACTTATTCCCCATAAAACAAGCCTGTGCCATATAAATAAACGTCAACCTCATCTCCTACATACAACTCAATGCCATGGTGTTCCTCTAACTCAATGTCGAACCCGTTTATTTCAAGACGAATCGCCGTAATTTTGCCTTTGAATTCTACGTTTTTTACCACTGCGTTAAAAAGTGCGGTCGGATTTTGCGGTGTTTTTAACAGGCTGAATTGTTCCGGACGAAGAAGTAACGTGCCGCGTTGTTGCCCTTGGCTTTTGTCTATCACGGCAATGTCACCTAATTGGCAATGCGCTGTTGAAGGTGAATTTAAGGTTGCCGGCAACACAATGCTTTCGCCGATAAAGGTGGCAGTGGAAAGGTGTTGTGGTGACCAATAAAGCGTACGCGGATTCGCGATTTGTAAGATTTCTCCATTTTGCAACACAGCGATTTTATCGGCATAACGCAAAGCCTCGTCGCGATCATGGGTGACAAAAATGGCGGAAGTACCACTTTGGCGAAGTGCTTGCAACATATCATGACGGATTTGTTGACGCAGATGTTCATCTAAGGCACTGAACGGCTCATCCAATAAAATTAGTTCAGGATTTGGCGCAATGGCGCGTGCCAAGGCGACACGTTGTTGTTGCCCACCGGAAAGTTGGTGTGGAAAACGGTCGGCGAGTACACAAATGCCGGTAAGCGCCATTACTTCGTCAATGCGTTGTCGTTCTTCCGGGGAGCGACCTTTGCCATCGCCCAACCCGTAAGCAATATTGCGATACACATTCAAGTGTGGAAATAACACTCCTTCTTGCACCACATAACCTAGCCGACGCTGTTGCGGTGGAATATTGCAATTTGCGCCAAAAATCAACCGCTCTTTTAGGTAAATTTCACCGTTATCAGGTTGTTCAAAACCGGCAATAGCGCGTAGCAAAGTCGTTTTTCCACAACCGGAAGCGCCGAGCAAAAACAAGATTTCTCCACAGTGCAATTCAAGGGAAATATCGCGTAGTACGCGCGTCTGCCCAAAATGTTTATTGAGGCAGTGGATTTGTAACAAAGGGAGAGATTTTTGAGTTGTGTTCATTGGTGAAAATCCATTAAGTCGCACTGAAAGTGCGGTAAAATTTCATGACGTTTCTCTTATTTTTTCCGTTTGGCACGCGGATGCGCCGCATCATACACGTCTGCTAAATGTTGAAAATTTAAGTGCGTATAAATTTGCGTTGTCGATAAATGACTGTGTCCGAGTAATTCTTGCACCGCGCGTAAATCGGAACTGGCTTCCAACATATGGGTGGCAAAAGAGTGGCGGAGTTTATGCGGATTCAAATGGCTATTCAACCCTTGTCGAATGCCCCAGCGTTCCAAGCGCATTTGAATCGTGCGCGTGGACATGCGATTCCCCAACTGACTGACAAACAACGCGTCGTCTTTTGGGTTAAATAACAACCGCACTTTGAGCCATTGTTGAATGGCGTGGGAAGCATAACGTCCCAGTGGCACAATACGCTCTTTGTTCCCTTTACCAATCACCCGGACTTCACGCACGCGAAGATTAATGCTGTTTAAGTTCAATCCTTGCAATTCCGACAAACGCAAACCGGAGCTGTAAAACAATTCAATCATGGCGCGATCGCGGATATCAATGGGCTCTTTGCTGTCGTTGGCAAGTAATAGCTGAATTTGATCCGTATCGATGTTTTTGGGTAAATGTTTGGGTTGCTTAGGCGCGGAAACGCCCACAGCCGGATTCACCTTGAGCTGCCCTTGATACACCAAATAACTAAAAAAGCGGCGCAACGCAGAAAGGCGTAACGCTAAGCTTTTTTCTTTTAGGCCATCCTGTTTACTGCTTTGAGCCAACACATAGCGCACCACACTTGGTGTGACTTGCTGCCATTGTTGAATACCGGCGTCCTGCAAAATGGCGATAACGCGCACCAACTGATGCTGATAGTTGGTCAGCGTATGAGGGCTCACTTGACGTTCAATGCGCAAGTAAGTCAGGTATTTTTGCAGTTCGTTTTGCATCGCAGATGATCAACCATTAGAGATAAATCACGCCGTCATAGACGTGAGTGGCGCTACCGGTCATATACAGCGGATGCCCTTCGCCTTGCCATTCAATCAGCAAACTGCCGCCGGGCAAATCCACCTGCACGTCATTGTCCAATACGCCTTGCATAATCCCCACAGCGACTGCCGCACAAGCACCGCTACCGCAGGCTTGGGTTTCGCCCGCGCCGCGCTCATGTACGCGTAATTTAATATGTTTGCGGTTCACCACCTGCATAAAACCGGCATTCACCCGTTCAGGAAAACGCTCATGGTTTTCAAGTAATGGCCCGAGCTGCGCTACGTTAGCCGTGTGAATATCATCCACCTGCACCACACAATGGGGATTCCCCATGGATACCGCGCCACAGAGTACCGTTTGAATTTCCGTGCGCAAAATATAATTTTTCTCGAATTTATTGGCGGTAAATGGAATTTTATTCGGCTCCCAAATGGGTTCGCCCATGTTCACACGCACGTTGTCGTCTTCCTTAACGGTCAACACCATTTTGCCGTTTTGTGTACTGACGGCGATATCTTTTTTGTTGGTTAAGCCTTTAAGCGTCACAAAACGGGCAAAACAACGAGCACCATTACCACATTGCGCCACTTCACTGCCGTCCGCATTAAAAATACGATAATGAAAATCCAATTCGGGATCATAAGGCGGCTCCACCACCAACAACTGATCAAAACCAATGCCACGATGACGATCGGCTAAACGTTTAATGGTGTCGGCAGGAAAATAAACGTTCTGCGTAACCGCATCCACCACCATAAAATCATTGCCGAGTCCGTGCATTTTAGAAAATTGCATAGTTATCCTTAAATAAATGAATTTTGCGGAATTATAACACACAAGGCACCACTTTCACTCGAGCCATTCGTTCCATTATCGATAGAAATGAAAAACAAAGTGCGGTCTATTTTTCAATTATTTTTAATAACAAAAAAATATCGGAAAAATACTTGCTTTTGAGCGTGATCTCTTGCTATTAATTAATTCCTCAAATTTTCTCTAATAAAGGATACATTTATGAAAAACGTGGGTTTTATCGGTTGGCGCGGAATGGTGGGTTCCGTTTTAATGGAACGTATGCAGCAAGAAAATGACTTTGCGAACATCAATCCGGTTTTCTTTACCACTTCTCAAGCCGGTCAAGCGGCACCGACTTTTGCCGGCAAAGACGCAGGCACATTGAAAGATGCGTTTGATATTAACGAATTGAAAAAATTAGACATTGTTGTCACTTGCCAAGGCGGTGATTACACCAATGACGTGTATCCGAAATTAAAAGCCACCGGCTGGGATGGCTATTGGGTGGATGCCGCCTCTGCATTGCGTATGGAAAAAGACGCCATCATCGTCTTAGATCCGGTAAACCAACACGTGATTAGCGAAGGCTTGAAAAACGGCATAAAAACCTATGTGGGCGGTAACTGTACGGTGAGCCTGATGTTAATGGCGTTAGGCGGTCTATTTAAACAGGATTTAGTGGAATGGATTTCCGTGGCAACTTACCAAGCCGCCAGTGGTGCAGGCGCTAAAAATATGCGTGAGTTGTTGGTGCAAATGGGTGAACTCAATGGCGAAGTCAAAGCGTTATTGGCACAACCGCATTCTTCTATTTTAGATATTGAACGAGCCGTAACAGCAAAAATGCGCAACAGCGATTTCCCAATTGATAACTTCGGCGCACCATTAGCCGGCAGCTTGATTCCATGGATTGATAAACTTTGGGAAAACGGACAAACCAAAGAAGAATGGAAAGGTTACGCAGAAACCAACAAAATTCTTGGCTTAAGCGACAACCCAATTCCGGTTGATGGTTTATGCGTGCGTATTGGGGCTTTACGTTGCCACAGCCAAGCGTTCACCATTAAATTGAAATGCGATATTCCGTTAGCGGAAATCGAGCAAATTTTAGCCTCTCACAATGAATGGGTGAAAGTGATTCCGAACGACAAAGAAACCACATTGCGCGAATTAACACCAACCAAAGTGACCGGCACATTAAGCGTTCCGGTCGGTCGTTTACGTAAGCTCAATATGGGGCCGGAATACCTCGCAGCGTTCAGCGTGGGCGACCAATTATTATGGGGCGCGGCAGAGCCGATTCGTCGTATTTTGGTGCAGTTGACTGCCTAAAATAAACAATGAAAAAATCCACCGCACTTCCGATGTAAAATCGATTTAAAGTGCGGTGGATTTTTTATGTCTTTTTTAAGGAAGATGCTACGCTACGCTGCGTCGCCCTGTTGTTTTTCATACGCGGAAAGGGTGTTTTGCATCAACATCGCCACCGTCATCGGGCCCACGCCCCCCGGCACCGGAGTAATATAGGACGCGCGCTGTGCCGCCACATCAAATTCCACATCGCCCACAAGTTTACCCTCAAGGCGGTTAATGCCTACATCCACCACCACCGCGCCCTCTTTAATCCATTCACCTTTAATAAATTTCGGTTTGCCTACCGCGACTACTAAAATATCCGCTTGACGAATATGACTCGCCAAATCTTCGGTGAAACGGTGTGTTACGGTCACGGTGCAACCGGCTAACAGCAATTCAAGTGCCATCGGACGACCGACAATATTAGAAGCGCCCACGATCACCGCGTGTTTGCCATAGAAAGAAATGCCGGTGGTTTCCAGTAATTTCATCACGCCGTAAGGAGTACACGCGCGCAATGTGGGAATACGTTGACATAACCGCCCAACATTGTAAGGATGAAAACCGTCCACATCTTTTTCCGGGGAAATTTGCTCAATCACTTTGGTGCTATCAATGTGTTTCGGCAACGGCAACTGCACCAAAATGCCATCAACCTCGGCATCTTGATTCAACTCTTCAATCAGTTCCAATAACGCCTGTTCCGTTGTGGTTTCCGGTAAATCATAGGATTTTGATACGATACCGATTTCAGCACAGCTTTTCCGTTTGCTGCCCACATACACTTGTGAGGCAGGATCCGCCCCGACCAAAATTACAGCTAAGCCCGGCGCGCGTTTTCCCTGAGTGACATACTGTGAAATTTGTTGAGCCACATTCGATTTAATTTGACTGGCTAATTGCGTTCCGGAAATAATTTGAGCGGTCATTGGCGTCTCCGATGAAAAAGAAAATACAAACGTTTGCTATTTTGTCAGAAAAGCCCCTTTTATGTAAGCCGGATTGCAATAAATTTAGGCATTCAATGGCAAAATAAAAAAAACTTATTGACTGAATAAGAAAGAAAACTATAATGCTACACATCTTTTCGGCGAGTAGCGCAGTTTGGTAGCGCAACTGGTTTGGGACCAGTGGGTCGTAGGTTCAAATCCTATCTCGCCGACCACTCTCTCTACTTCTTTATGATTCCTTTTATAATGCGCCCTTAGCTCAGCTGGATAGAGCAACGCCCTTCTAAGGCGTGGGTCAAAGGTTCGAATCCTTTAGGGCGTGCCATTTACCCTCAACATCCACCGCACTTTGCTGATCCCATCGCATCCGTCTCACTGTTGTAATGCATTTAATGCAGCATGATAGGCCTTCGATTGCATTAACAAAATCTTGGCAGCCTCACGTAACTTATCCACATCAGATTCCGGCAAATAAAAGGATGTTCCAATATTTAATACGTCTTTTTTTAGTTGCCCCTCCGGCAAATCTTTTAAGCTTAAATTCACAAAATAAATGTGAATTTTTGCGCCCTTTTGGCGTTTAGCATAGGCATTCCATTGATTTACAAATGCTTGTGAATATTGCACGGTCGATTCTGTCGCCTTATCAATCGGTACATTAATCACGGCATTCACCACGTCTCTTGCACTCGGCACCTCTGCCGATTTATCAATAAGCGGGGTTCGTTCATTTTGCGCATTCACACTCACCACAATGATATGGCGTAAATGCGATTTTTTGAGTTCTGAATAGAGTTTGCGCATACTCAGCAAATTCGACACGTCCAACAAACTGACTAGTCCTAAATTATCCGTTAAACCACCATCCACTAAATGTAAATAAGGGCGTTCCGTACTTGTTTGATAACGTGCTAACCGCTTTTGCATGGCATTAAAATAGCTTAACGATAAATGATTGTGTGGCTGCGTTTGCATCAGAAACGCTTTTTTACTTTCAGCATGGCAAAAGCCACCATGATTATTCAGTGTTATTGGTGAAAAAATCAACGGCACTGCACTGGATGCCGCCACCGCACGCGCAATTTCAATATCATTCAAATCCACGCAAAGCCAATCAAAGAAGTCTTGCGTAAACGACACTTTCTGTCCTGCTGTCATATCAGTCGCGTTAATCACGGCAAACGGCCCTTTACGCTGCTGCGCCAAATCGGCAAACGTCTTCCCATGATATAACGCCAAATTCAGTTGCTCTTGCAATAAATCGCTCCGCCCGAATTGCGGCGACGTCAGCCGAGGCACATTGCTCAAAGAAAACACTTCGTTAATGACTTTTTTTTGGAAATTTTTCTTGAGAAAAAATTCCTTAAATTTAGGGATCGTCTTTTGCCCCTCCAAGGCAAAATAAGCCGCCAATACCGAACCGCCGGAAACACCATACACCACATCAATATTTTGTAACAACGTATCGCCTTTTTCTGTTGGGCGTACCGCTGTCTGCTGAAACTGTTCTAGTACGCCATATCCCAAAGACGCCGCCCGTGAACCACCACCGGAAAAAGTGACAATCACTAAATTTTCTTTTTCCAGCGCTTGTTGCATAGCCTTTTCCAAACGGTAACCCTGTTGCGGATCAATTTGCGTGAGGGTTTTCGCGGGTTGGTAAAGGATGGAATGGCACGCCGTGAGCAATGCCATACTACTGGCCAGTAAGGTTCGATTTAAAAGAAGCGTCATCCGTTTCATAACCTATCCTTGACTTGGGTGGGATAAGATTGATTCTACAACGCTGACAGCTAAGGGGGGAAGTGCGGTCAATTTTTCTGCCGTTTTTCTTTAAGAAATGTGATCAATCCGGCAAAAGTGCAGTCATTTTTTTCAGGATTCTCAAAATACACGGAAAATCCACCGCACTTTACTTCATCTCTCGCAATCGTTTTAAGATCCCTTTCATTTTCTCATCCAACTGTGCCGTTAAACGTAACGTTTCACCACTGTGCGGATGCTCAAAACGAATAGAATAAGCATGCAAGAATAAACGATTCAAGCCCAATTCCGCCATTTGTTGATCGAATACTTTGTCGCCATATTTACTATCTAAAGCAATGGGATGTCCTGCATATTGCGTATGTACGCGGATTTGATGGGTTCGCCCTGTTACCGGTGATGCTTTCACCAACGTGGCATTTACGTAACGCTCTTCCACGGAAAAACGGGTTTCAGACGGTTTACCTTGTTCACTGACTTTCACAATGCGCTCGCCGCTCGACAGCTCATTTTTCAATAGCGGTACCTGCACCACTTTACAGTGTGATTGCCACTGACCACGCACCAACGCCAAATAATCCTTTTGGATCGTTTTTTCACGCAACTGCTCATGTAAATGACGTAAAGCAGAACGCTTTTTCGCTACCAATAAAATCCCCGAGGTGTCACGATCCAAGCGGTGAACCAATTCCAAGAAACGAGCCTCCGGACGAAGCGCGCGTAATGCCTCAATCACGCCAAAATCAAGCCCACTGCCCCCATGTACGGCAATACCGGAAGGCTTATTAAGCACCAATAAGTAATTGTCTTCAAAAATAATGTGTTGTTCTAATTGGGCGACTTTGGTGAGTTTATGAGAAACGGTGTCCTGTGCTTTTTCTGCCACACGCACTGGCGGAATTCGCACCACATCCTCGGCTTGTAATTTATACTCCGGCTTGCTTCTGCCTTTATTCACTCTCACTTCGCCTTTGCGTACAATGCGATAAATCAAGCTTTTAGGTACGCCTTTTAAGCGCGCAAGGAGAAAATTATCTAATCGCTGACCGGCTTCATCATCGCTTATGGTGAGAAATTGCACGTTCGGGTTAACTACTTTTTCATTCATCTTGTGTTTATTACGATCTTTTACAGAAAAATTGGCGTGCATCATAGCATATTGCACGGCGAGTTTGAATGTTGCAAAGAATCGTCCCAAAAGGCTGAAACGCCTTGCTAAAAATCCCCATTCAAGCGATAATAATGCGCCTTTTTGAGTCATAAAAAAGGCTTTAAAATAAACAGGTTATCATTGATAGAATACAATGCAGCATTCGGCATAAGACGTTGTTATTGCAATGATTTTTAACCATCAATATGAGCGACTGCTTGCAAACCATTTTTTAACCGGTTTTGTTTTTATTCACATATCAAGATGATATGAGTGTGAATAAGGTTGCCAATGCACCCAGCAGATGACAGTCGGGAAGACGGACATTCTGCGACAGACACGAGGTCGGCGACTAAGCAAAGTGCGGTCATTTTTGATGACGTATTTTTAGGGCATAAAACCCTTTCGATAAAAGAGAAAACGAATGAAAAGAATGTTAATCAACGCAACTCAAAAAGAAGAGTTGCGCGTTGCGTTAGTCGATGGACAACGCTTATTTGACTTGGACATCGAAAGTCCTGGTCACGAACAGAAAAAAGCCAATATTTACAAAGGGAAAATCACTCGCGTTGAGCCGAGTTTAGAAGCCGCTTTTGTGGATTATGGCGCAGAACGTCACGGTTTTTTACCGTTAAAAGAAATTGCACGTGAATATTTCCCGGCGGATTATGTCTATCAAGGCCGTCCGAATATTCGCGATATTATTTCTGAAGGACAAGAAGTTATTGTTCAAGTGAACAAAGAAGAACGTGGCAATAAAGGTGCTGCGTTAACAACCTTTATTTCCTTGGCAGGAAGTTATTTAGTGATCATGCCAAACAACCCTCGTGCAGGTGGCATTTCTCGTCGCATTGAGGGCGATGAACGTTTGGAATTAAAAGATGCCTTGAGCTCTTTGGATGTGCCTGAAGGTATCGGCTTAATCGTACGTACCGCCGGTGTAGGTAAATCGCCGGAAGAATTGCAATGGGACTTAAAAGTGCTATTACACCATTGGGAGGCGATCAAACAAGCCTCAGAAAGCCGCCCTGCACCATTCTTAATTCATCAAGAAAGTGATGTTATCGTGCGTGCGATTCGCGACTATTTGCGTCGTGACATCGGCGAAATTCTGATTGATAGCCCGAAAGTCTATGAAAAAGCGAAAGCACACATCAAATTAGTGCGTCCGGATTTCATTAATCGCGTGAAATTGTATCAAGGCGAAGTACCGCTGTTCAGTCATTATCAAATCGAATCCCAAATTGAATCCGCTTTCCAACGTGAAGTGCGTTTACCTTCCGGTGGTTCTATTGTCATTGACGCCACTGAAGCGTTGACAGCCATTGATATTAACTCCGCACGTTCTACCCGTGGTGGCGATATCGAAGAAACCGCATTAAACACTAACCTTGAAGCCGCAGATGAAATTGCGCGTCAACTTCGTTTACGCGACCTGGGTGGTTTAATTGTGATTGACTTCATCGACATGACACCGGTTCGCCATCAACGTGAAGTGGAAAATCGCATTCGCGATGCCGTACGCCAAGATCGCGCACGTATTCAAATTAGCCGCATTTCCCGCTTTGGTTTGTTGGAAATGTCACGCCAACGTTTGAGTCCGTCATTAGGTGAATCCTCTCATCACGTCTGCCCGCGTTGCCAAGGCACCGGTAAAATCCGTGATAACGAATCACTTTCACTTTCTATCTTGCGTTTATTGGAAGAAGAAGCATTAAAAGAAAATACCAAACAGGTTCACACCATCGTTCCGGTACAAATCGCGTCTTACTTATTAAACGAAAAACGTAAAGCCATTCATAGCATCGAAAAACGCCATGATGTCGATATTATCGTGGTACCAAACGAAGCGATGGAAACACCGAACTTTAGTGTGTTCCGTGTTCGTGATGGCGAAGAAGTGAATGAGTTAAGCTACAATTTGGCAAAATTACATCAAGATCAAGATGAAACCTTTGCTGCTGAGGAATCGTTGGTTTCTCGTAATATTGAAGCAACACCGGCTGAAACACCGGCAGTGGAAAGTGCGGCAGTTTCTTTGGCCATTACAATGCCAGCACCGGCACCGATTGAGCGCAAAGAACCCAAAGCGCCATCGTTGTTAAGCCGTTTATTCGCTGCATTAAAAGGTTTATTTGCGTCTGAGCCAAAACCGGAAGAGAAAAACAAAAAAGCTCGCCCAAACAACAGAAACATGAATAACCGTAATCGTCGCAATCAAGATCGTCGTAACAACCGTCGTGTTCGCAACGAAAATACGGAAAACGTGATTGAAGAGCAAAGTGCAGATAAATCTGAGATTAAAAGTCGTAATCAAGAACGCAATAATAAGCGCAGCCGAAAACCTGAGGTCACTGAAGAAATCGTTAAATCTAGCATTTCTGCGCCGGTTAACGAAGAAAAGGCTGAACCAACACAACGTCGTCAACGTCGAGATTTACACAAAAAAGTTCGTGTTTATGACGAAGCCACGGACAATCCAATACCGCAAGAAGAAAATATGGCACTTGCTGAAAACATCAATGAACCTCGCCATGTAGAAGCGCCTGTGATTTCGACAAATGCAGCTGATGTCTCAAATGAACCTGAACGCAGTCGTGATAATGCTCGTCAACGTCGTTTACCACGTCATTTACGTGTAAATAATCAACGCCGTCGTCGTCCACAAGAAAAATCACCTATGCCGTTATTTGCTGCAGTGGCATCTCCGGAGCTTGCCAGCGGTAAAGTTTGGATCGATATGACGCAAGTCAATCAACCGAAAGAAAAAGAAAATGCGTTCTTATCTGTTGATGAGCTACTTGAACAACAAAATCAATCAAGTGCAGAAACCGAGAAGAGCCTTACTGTGCCAGCCTTGGATATGATTGTTGAGAAAGCTAAAAATGACGTTCAACCATTAACTGAATTTATTGCTCAGCCGGCAAATGATTCTGTTGAGAAGAAAATTCAAGCGTCTTTAGAACGTTTAAATCATAACGTGACGTCAGAACCTACTGCGGCAGTAGCTGAACAGGTCGAGCCGAAAACGGCACATGAGGTGAAATTCATGGCTGAAACCGACCGCACTTATGTGTTCAACGGACGAATTGGAACATTCTCTACAGTCGCGCATACCAAAGCAGAGGCGACATTAGCCAAAGCCTCGGATACGCCAATCGCTGCTTATCCAATCACTGAATGGACAAAATCGCGTTATTATTTCTACGGAAAAGGCGCAGCAGGTCATCACATGGCCATCAGCCATGTTTATGCGGAGCCGACGAGGGCGGAAGTAAAATAATACTATCGACTGAAAATAAAGCAGTTAAATGATTTCTTTTATTTAACTGCTTGACTTAAATAGCAAGAGTCCGTATTATTCACGTCACTTCAACACACGGAGGAATGGTCGAGCGGTTGAAGGCACCGGTCTTGAAAACCGGCGAGGGTTTACGCCCTCCCTGGGTTCGAATCCCAGTTCCTCCGCCATATTCAGAAAAGGCGCTAAGTTTTTACTTAGCGCTTTTTTGTTACATTAAAATAATGCCTAACAATAGAATCAATGCGTCACCTAAATGCGCCATGGTGTAACAAACCAAGAAAAAAGGCCAAACCTCTGTTTAACAAAGGTTTGACCTTAAGAAGTCATATTCGCTAAATAATTATGATCTAACAGCAATCGCTTCGATTTCTAATCCAACATCTTTCGGCAAACGCGCGACTTCGACACAAGAACGTGCCGGAAAACTTGGATGATGATGCGCTTTGAAAAAGGCTTCATACTCTGCGTTAACTGTTGCAAAATCTTTTAAATCTTTCACAAATACCGTGGTTTTCACAATATCTTTCACGCCTAAACCGGCTTGTTCTAAAATCGCTTTAATATTTTCTAAAGACTGTCTCGCTTGTTGAGCAATATCTGTCGGAATCTCGCCAGTTTGCGGGTTCACCGGAATTTGTCCGGAGGTGAACACCAAATTCCCCAAATCAACGGCTTGAACATAGGGGCCGATAGCTGCCGGTGCTTTATCGGTATGAATTACGTTTGTCATTTTTTACCTCATTTTCTTCTGGTTACGACTTTTCTCACGACAGTTTCTAGAGAGACCAGAAACCATCATCAGAAAAGTGCGGTCAATTTTTATGATGTTTTTACTGATGATGTGTGCTAAATGTTTAATTCCATGCCCAGATCAATAAAATTTTGGTCCATCTCAAATGCCGGTTTGGCATCTTTGTCTTTGCCTATAATGCGTGCCGGTACGCCGGCGGCGGTGGCATAGTCCGGAACCGGTTGTAGGACCACTGAATTAGCACCGATTTTAGCGTATTTGCCGACTTCGATATTGCCTAAGATCTTTGCGCCGGCACCGATCATCACACCTTCATGAATTTTCGGATGGCGATCGCCACATTCTTTACCTGTTCCACCAAGCGTAACGCCTTGCAAAATAGACACGTTATTTTCAATCACGGACGTTTCCCCTACCACAATACCAGTGGCATGGTCAAACATGATGCCATGGCCGATTTTTGCTGCCGGGTGAATATCCACATCAAACGCCACAGAAATCTGATTTTGCAGGTAAATCGCAAGTGCTTTGCGATTTTGTTGCCATAAATAGTGTGTAATACGATAACTTTGAATGGCATGAAACCCTTTTAAATAAAGCAATGGTGTTGACCAAAGCTCCACTGCCGGATCGCGCTGACGCACCGCTTGAATGTCACAGGCAGCACATTCAATGATGCTTGGTTTTTCCTGATAGGTTTCTTCAATAATCTCACGCAAGGCAATTGCCGGCATAATCGTATTGGCTAATTTGTTCGCTAAAATATAACTTAACGCGCTGCCTAAGTTATGGTGTTTTAAAATGGTGGAATGGAAAAAACTGGCAAGCATAGGTTCATTCTCTACCAACTCTTTCGCTTCCTGACGAATAGATTGCCAAACCGTCGATGACATGAATTATTCCTCTTTACGTTCTCTGCCTAATAAATTTACTGCCGCTTCTTTTGCATTTTTACCACAAAATAGCACTTGATAAATTTGCTCCGTGATAGGCATTTCGATACCGTGCCGTTGCGCAAGCAAATGCGCTTCTTTTGTATTATAAAAGCCCTCCACGACCTGACCGATATTATCCATTGCCGTTTGAGCAGAAAAGCCCTGCCCCAGCATAATACCAAAGCGACGGTTGCGGGATTGATTGTCAGTACAGGTTAAAACAAGATCACCTAACCCCGACATTCCCATAAATGTATTCGGGTTTGCCCCAAGTGCGGTGCCTAAACGGGATATTTCGGCAATGCCACGCGTAATCAGCGCTGTTCTGGCGTTTGCGCCAAATCCCATGCCATCGGAAATACCTGCACCGATAGCAATCACGTTTTTAATCGCTCCACCCAACTGCACGCCAAGCATATCGTTGTTAATATACACACGAAAATGTTTACTGCAATGAATACGCGCCTGAAACTGCAACGCAAATTCTTCGTTATTCGACGCTAAAGTAATTGCTGTAGGAAGCCCTGATGCTAGCTCTTTAGCAAAGGTTGGCCCGGAAAGCACGGCTAACGGATAGTGGTTGCCCAATTTTTCCTTAATCACCTCTTCTAACAAACGACCCGTATCCCGCTCCAAACCTTTCGTTGCCCAAATGATACGGCTGTCAGGACGTAAGTGCGGTCGAATTTGTGAGAGAATGTCACCAAAGCAATGACTTGGAACCGCCAACAATAAATCCCGTGATGCTTGAATCGCTTTCGCTAAATCGGCTTCCAGAGATAACGCCTCAGGGAAAATAATATCCGGCAAAAATTCTGCATTTTGTCGCTCAGCATTCAGTTTCTGCATTTTTTGCGGATTGTGTCCCCAAAGGTAAGTGGGATGTCCATTACGTGAAAATGCAATGGCTAATGCCGTACCGAAAGAACCGGCGCCTAACACAGTAATTGAAGAATGGGTCAAAGTCGTATTCATCATTAACTCCTTGAATGGCGAAAAAGACGGTAACGAAAAAATAAACCCGCTTTATCACTTAATGAAGCGGGTTTTGCAGATTAGTTCACGCTTGGTTGCTCTTCGGATTCTTGCTCTTGTTGTTGACGTTGTAAATACTCAACAAATAATGCATCGAAGTTCACCGGAGAAAGGTTTAATGCTGGGAATGTGCCACGATTAACTAAATTAGAGACTAATTCGCGCGCATATGGGAATAGCATATTTGGGCATTGCGCTGTTAAACAATGCGCCATTTGCATATCATCTAAACCACTAATCGTGAATACACCGGCTTGTTTAACTTCACAAATAAACGCCACATCACCGGAATCTTCCAATGTGGTTTCAACAGAAAGATTTAAACACACTTCATATAAATCATCGCCTAATTTTACGGTTTCGGTAGATAAATCAAACGACAATTTCGGTTTCCATTCTTGATGGAAAATATGTGGAAGATTTGGCGCTTCAAAAGAAATATCTTTGACATAGATACGTTGAATTTGAAGTACGGCTTGAGCCTCTTGCTCTTCGTTCATCACGTCTTTTTTTTCTTCGGTCATATTGGAGTCCTTATTTATTTTCTAACTAAAGGTAAGCTTGCTGCACGCCAGCCTGCTAGGCCATCTTTTAACGTATATACATGATTAAAGCCTTGTTTTGCCAAAATCTCTGCAGAGGTTGTCGAGGTTACCCCATTTGTACACACTAAAATCACCGGTGTGTCTTTATGTTGTTCAATTTTGCCAACGTTGTGATTTTTAATTTCGGTAGGCAACAGGTTGAGGCTATTGATAATATGTCCATTGGTAAACTCATCAATAGAACGCAAGTCAATAACCACGGCATTTTGATTGTTCATTAAGGCAATTGCTTCGGCATTATCAATCACCTTTGTTTTACTGGTGGCGGCTTTAATAAAGCTGAAAATCACCATAATAAACACAGCCACCCAAGCAACAACAATGAGTGTATGATTTTTGGCAAACGCCGTTGCCATCGGCATAAATTCTTCCATTTGTTTCTCAATCATTAGGTTTAAAAAGAAAGCTAGAGTATAACTTTACTTTCGCCATTTATCAAAAATTATTGTTTTTATTCCAAGGCAGAACTTGCTCAAATAACAATCATTTATTGATTTAAAATGTGACCTAGATCATAAATCAATCAGAACATCAAATCTCTCACATACTCACTATTACGTAATTCTTATATAATTAAATCGATTTTTGAGTTACGACATCATGATTTATCTTAAATAAGGTAGGTCTATCAAATATCGCTGAGTATAATTTCTTATACCCCATACAAGTTTTATGTTTTACTTAAAGGAGGCAGTATGTCTGCTATGTTTTTACTTCAGTTCGCCATCGTGTTGCTCTGTATTTTAGTCGGTGCACGCGTAGGTGGTATCGGTTTGGGTGTCTTTGGCGGCTTGGGGCTGGCTATCTTATCTTTCGGTTTCGGCTTAAAACCGGCAGGTTTGCCAATTGACGTGATGTTTATGATTATGGCAGTAGTTTCTGCGGCAGCTGCAATGCAAGCGTCAGGTGGTTTAGATTACATGATCAAAATTGCGACAAATATTTTACGTCGCAATCCAAAGCATATTACATTTATCGCCCCTGCAGTGACTTGGACCTTTACGCTATTAGCCGGTACGGGCCACGTCGCCTATTCTGTATTACCGGTAATTGCCGAAGTGAGTCGCCAAAATGGCGTCCGTCCTGAACGTCCAATGTCCATGGCAGTTATCGCCTCTCAATTTGCGATTGTTGCCAGTCCGATTGCTGCTGCTGTAGTTGCAGTTGTCGCGTATCTTGAGCCACAGGGCATTCATTTAGGGGATGTGTTAATCGTTACAATTCCTTCTACTATTTTGGGAATTTTCTGCGCTTGTTTATTTGTCAATAAAATGGGTAAAGAATTAAAAGATGATCCAGAATATCAACGTCGTTTACACGATCCAAAATATGCGGAAGCCTTTAATTCAACTGTTGTCGGTAAAGAGCTTGAAATTAGCAAATCCGCCAAAATCTCCGTATCCCTTTTCTTATTTGGTGCATTACTTGTTGTGTTAATGGGAGCAATGCCTTCTCTTCGTCCGGTATTTGATGGCAAACCAATGGGTATGGCACATACCATTGAGATCATCATGCTATCTATCGGTGCGTTAATTATCTTAACCTGTAAACCGGATAGCACTGAAATTACTAAAGGTTCTGTATTCCACGCCGGTATGCGTGCGGTAATCGCTATTTTCGGTATCGCATGGTTAGGTGATACCTTAATGCAAGCGCATATGGAAGAAGTTAAAGGTTTAGTAAAAGGCTTAGTCGAAACCGCACCTTGGACATTTGCTTTAGCACTATTCGTTCTTTCTGTGTTAGTCAACAGCCAAGGCGCAACAGTAGCAACATTATTCCCGCTTGGTATCGCACTTGGTATTCCACCGGCTATCTTGATTGGCGTATTCGTGGCAGTAAACGGTTATTTCTTTATTCCGAACTACGGCCCAATCATTGCTTCAATTGACTTTGACACAACCGGTACAACACGAATCGGTAAGTATATTTTTAACCACAGTTTCATGCTACCCGGCTTATTAAGCATGGCATTTTGTTTAGGTTTCGGCTTATTATTTGCCAATATCTTGCTATAACAACATTCCTTAATACAACATATAGCGCCTGATATCAGGCGCTATTTTTTTACATTCAATTCACACGAAATAACGTCAAAAATGACCGCACTTTATTTCTCATCGCATAATCAACAAAACGAAACTCTCCTTCCCAACAAGCTAAGGGAGAACCTATGGAAACAATAGCATTAGGTAAAGGGTGAATAATATTATGCCAAAGCAAAATACACAAAATGCTCTTTAAAGACGACATTTTATTGTTGTATTCATTGATCATCAATGTAAAAAAGAGTGTGCTACTTGCTCAGTCTTTTTATAAAGCACATGAGATATATAGAATGCTCTACATTCCCAAAAACGGGAAACAAACCGTCAAACTATTTACTGTTTAGTATTTGCCTGAAGAATTACAGTTAAGTTAAAGCAAGATATTCACACGAGATTTAAATAGAATTTATAAAAAGATAGAATATTTTGATGGGATATATAACGAGTTTATAATCAATGGCAGGGGCGGAGAGGCTCGAACTCCCAACACCCGGTTTTGGAGACCGGTGCTCTACCAATTGAACTACGCCCCTATTGGTATGTAACTTTAGATAACTGAAATTGGCGGAATGGACGGGACTCGAACCCGCGACCCCCTGCGTGACAGGCAGGTATTCTAACCAGCTGAACTACCACTCCTAATAGGGATTAGCAGTGACCTACTCTCACATGGGAACATCCCACACTACCATCGGCATAACAGCATTTCACTTCTGAGTTCGGTATGGAATCAGGTGGGCCTACTGCATTATGACTGCTAAAAAATTTATTACTTGAATAAACTAACATTCAATTTACTCAAGTAATAAACTTGGCGGTGACCTACTCTCACATGGG
>NZ_KE952600.1:0-770 GCF_000466335.1 Aggregatibacter sp. oral taxon 458 str. W10330
GAATACTCCGTCGTTTTGGCAAGTGCCTTGCCGTAAGTTTGGTAACCTTTACCGGTTTTCGCCCAAGCTTCAATTAACTCCGGTAAGAGTGCTTGCTGTTCGGCTTTTGTTGTTACATTGCGATAACGACTCAATAACTCGGCAAGTTTCGGTGATAATGTTGCAGCTTCACGTAAATCCCGTACATTACCAACGCCTTGTAAATTAATTGCGGCTTTTTGTTCTTCCGTAAGCGTCAGCTTGTCAATAAATTGACTGTAAAAGGGCTGGTAACCAAAGTTGATGTCGCCCATGGCGTGGCGGTGCCCTTCCTCGGTTTCATATTGCCCTAAATGCGTCAGATGATTACCTCCCTGCCATTGGTCTTGCGCTTCAAAATGCGTGTATAACGCGCGTATATTCAGCTGACTGAGAGTAAAAAGCTCTTCCGGACTGCTTTGTCCGTCTTCGTTTAAATCTCGCCATACCTTTAAACGGCTAAATTGCTCATCTAGGGCATCCACTTTACCGTCATGGTTACTATCTAAACTAGAAAGGGCTGCAAAGCCGTGAGGGGTATTTGATGCAAAACGTTCGCTAAAGAGTTCTGTGAGATCGTTGATTTTTCCATCGTTGTTGCGGTCATAGACTAAAAATCCGTCGTCCGATTTTAACCAACCCGTCGCTGTTCGGACGCCATCACCGTCATGGTCAAATAAAGCACCTCGATAACCATCCGCTGAAAGCGTCTCTAATCCGTCACCGTCTAAATCTAACGCAAGCGGATCATA
>NZ_KE952601.1:0-6829 GCF_000466335.1 Aggregatibacter sp. oral taxon 458 str. W10330
GTTTATTCGTATTAACCCCTGATGTGAGAGCGTCAGGGGTTTTTGCTTTTCAGGGATTAAGCTATGAAAATAAAATGTGATGAATATCTCAGAATAAAATTTATGTATTTGGTCACGTAAAAAGTTTTTGATACCCTTTTTTAAATTCTTAATATTATTTTGAGCAAAAGGAGATTCTTAATGCCTAAAGATGCAATTGCTCATGTACGTAAACTTGATGGATTACAGCAATTACTTATTGATCACCTACTGGAAACCTCTTCTATTTCAGGGCAGCTTGCCGCAAAACTTAATTTAGGTGTTGTTGGTGAATTACTCGGACTCATGCACGATTTCGGTAAATATTCCCGTAAATTCCAAAAATATATCCACGATAAAACCGGTTTGTTTAATCCTGATTTGGATGATGAAGAAAGTACGCCGAACGGCAGTAAAGTGGATCATTCCACCGCCGGCGCGCAATGGGTTTACCGCGAATTGAGAAAATTCGGCGCGGCACAGGGCATTGGCGAATTATTCGGACAAATGCTGGGCTTGTGCATTGCCTCCCATCACGGTGAAGGCTTGATTGACTGTTTGAACGGTGAAGGTAATCCGAAATGGATTGAGCGGTTTAATAAAACTGATGAACTGACACATTTGGCGGAATGCGAGCAAAATGCCGATGAAGCTGTTCTGCAAAAAGCGAAAGAACTGGCCGGTGAAAACCTAATTCGCAGTCTGCTCAAAGCAGTGAAACCGATTCTTTCCGACCCAGTAAGCAACGACAAAATCAAAGAGTTTTATCTCGGCTGCCTAACCCGTTTCCTGTTTAGCTGCTTGATTGATGCTGACCGTATCAACAGTTCGGATTTTGAACGGGAAGCGCAAAAAGAAGTCCGCCGCTTGACGGAAAAACCTGATTGGCAAACGGCGATTGATCAATTGGAAGCCAAATTAGCAGGTTTTGAAAACCGTTATCCCATTGACGAAATCCGCCGTCGAATTTCAGACGACTGCCTAAAAAGAGCGGCCGATTCTCAAGGTATTTATACGCTGACCGTGCCGACCGGCGGCGGTAAAACATTGGCCAGCCTGCGCTACGCCCTCCATCATGCGCAAAAGCATAATCTTGATCGCATTATCTACATCATTCCCTATACTTCCATCATCGACCAAAACGCCCAAGCCGTGCGCGAAATTCTCGGCGAAGATTGGGTGCTCGAACACCATTCTAATTTAGAGCCTGAAAAACAAAGCTGGCAGGACAAACTGCTGTCCGAAAACTGGGATAAGCCTATTGTGTTTACTACCATGGTGCAGTTTTTGGACGCATGGTTTGGCGGCGGCACACGCGGCGCGCGGCACATCCATCCGATGACCAATGCGGTGCTGATTTTTGACGAAATTCAAACCCTGTCTGTGAAATGCGTACATTTGTTTTGCAACGTATTGAACTGGTTGACGACATTTGGCAAAAGCACGGCGATTTTGTGTACGGCGACGCAGCCTTTGCTCGGCGAATCGGGTTTGCAGGATTTCCCTGAAGGGAAAAGGGAAAGCATTGCCGCGCGCGGTTTGTTAAGGTTACCTGCACATGCCGAAATCATGGGAACTGATGAGCAAAGAGAAGAGCTTTATAAAAAGTTATCCCGCGTGGAAATTCGATTCAACGAAAAAGCAGGCGGCTGGAATGTGGAAGAAGCAGGCGTGTTTTTGCTGGAACAGTTTCAGACGACCCAAAGCTGCCTGTTTATTGTCAACACCAAAAAATGGGCGCAAGAACTTTATCAATATTGCAAAACGCAAAACGTGCCGCCCGAGGCCTTGTTTCATTTAAGCACCCACCAATGCGCGGCGCACCGCAAAGCGATTTTTAACACCATCAAAGCTCGTCTGGAAAACAAACAACCCGTTATCTGCATCAGCACCCAGTTGATTGAAGCCGGTGTGGATATTTCTATGGCTTGCGTGATTCGCGCCTTGGGTGGGCTGGATAGCATTGCTCAGGCGGCGGGGCGTTGCAACCGGCACGGTGAGAAAAAAGGCAAAGGGCAGGTTTGGGTGTTGAATTTGCAGGAACAGGATTTTACGCAGATATTGCCCGATATTCAGGCAGGCAAAAAACATGCCGAACGTGTGTTTCGCGATTTTGCCGGACAGGATATTTTGCAGCCTGCCGCGATGGAACGTTATTTTGAATACTATTTTTACCAGCGCAGCGATGAAATGGCGTATTCCATCAAAAACAGCACAACGGGTTCACTGCTGGATTGGTTGAGCGATAACGCTCTGAATCCTTATGGCGAAAAAAACAATAAAAGAAGCAAACCGTTGCCGCTGTTGATGCAATCCTTCAAAAGTGCGGGGCGTGCTTTCCAAGCCATAGACGCGCCGACACACGCCGTAATTGTGCCTTATGGCGAAGGCGCGGAACTCATTGCCAAACTCTGTGGCGCATGGGACCCGAAAGAAATGTATGACGCAAAGAAAAAAGCCCAGCGTTACAGCGTGAACGTTTTCCCCAACGTTTGGGGTAAATTGCAAAAAGAAAACGCCCTGTATGAAACCATTGAAGGTTCGGGCATTTATTATCTGAATGAACGCTATTACAACGATGAATTCGGCTTGTCTTTGGACGAAACAAGCGAAATGACTTTTTACGACTTATAGGAGCAATATGGACAGCAAAATCAGTTTCCGCGTATGGGGGCGGCAAGCCTTGTTTACCGACCCTGTTACCAAAATCGGCGGCGAAAAATTCAGCTACCAAGTGCCAACATACGAAGCCATTAAAGGCATTGTCAAAAGCATTTATTGGAAACCCACGTTGATTTGGTGCATCGATCGCATCCGCGTAATGAAGCCCATCCGCACCCAGAGCAAATCTACTAAACCGCTGGACTGGAACGGCGGCAATACCTTGGCGATTTACACCTTTTTGCAGGACGTGGAATACCAAGTGGAAGCTCATTTTGAATGGAACGAGCATTGGGAAGAATTGGCTGGCGACCGTAATTTCGGCAAACATATCGCCATTGCCAGAAGAATGTTGGAACGCGGCGGGCGGCAGGATATTTTTCTCGGCACGCGCGATTGCCAAGGCTATGTCGAGCCTTGCACTTTCGGCGAAGGTAAAGGGTTTTACGATGGATACGGCAATTTGGATTTTGGTCCGATGTTCCACAGTTTTGGCTATCCCGAAGAAACTGGAAAACCCGAATTGGTCAGCCGTTTTTGGATGGCGAATATGCAAAACGGTGTGATTGAGTTTCCAAGCATCGACGATACAGAAGGTCGTCTGAAAACCCGATTTATCCGCAAAATGCAGCCTGAAAAACCGTTCAAGCGCGGCGAAAACGTCAAGCCTGTGGAAGACGAAGCCAAGGAGCTGGAATTATGAGCTGGATACAGAAACTTTATCGAACGTATAACGAAATTGAAAAGAATACGAACTTATCGGATTTGGAAAAAGAAAAACTAGCACCATTGTGGCATAGCCCGCAAACTGCCCATATTCAAATTACTTTGGATGGAGATGGAAAGTTTCTTGGAGCTAAAGTTTTAACCGATAAACCTATTATCATGTTGCCCGTAACGGAAAGCTCGGAAGGACGAACAAGCGGTTTGGCTCCCCATGCATTGGCGGATAGCTTGCAATATATCGCAAAAGATTTGGGGCTGACTTATCAAAAAGAAGTCATTACAGAAAGCGAAGGGAAAAACGGTAAAAAGAAAAAAACGAAAACCAAGCAAGAAGATTTGATTTTCAATCTGTATGCAGACCAATTAGATAAATGGTGTACGGCGATAGATAACAAAAAGGTATTGGCAATACAAAAATATATTCACAAAGGAACGGTATTAACCGATTTGATAGAAAGGAAAGTCATTCCCGTAGATGATAACGGAGAGTTGCTGACAAATTGGAGTGAAAAGGAAAATAAAGATAAGCAAAAACCTGAATTGTTTAATGTTTTGACTAAGGAGCAAGGGAAATTTGAAATCCGAAAAGCTCTTGTTGTTTGGTCAGTGCAAATACCTGGCGATGTTGTTTCTGAAACTTGGAAGGATAAGGAAGTCCAGCAAAGTTGGGGAAATTATTACCAGCAGACTTTAAAAAGCCAATTCTGCACAGTAACGGGAGATGAACAGAAAATTCGTGAAAGCCATCCCGCAAAATTGCTTTATTCAGGCGACAAAGCAAAATTGATTTCTTCCAATGATAAGGAAGGATTTACCTACTTAGGTCGATTTGAAGAAGCTAACCAAGCAACAACAATTTCGGCTGAAGTATCGCATAAGGCTCATGCCGCGCTTAGATGGTTGATCGATAGGCAAACTACTGCACGAAATAATGAACAAGTTACCGTCGCTTGGGCAATCAGCGACAAACCCGTCCCATCTCCGATGAAAGACATTTCCAGCGAAATCGATTGGGATAATCTTGACATAAGTGCGGTTGAAAATCCTGATGAATTTTCATCGCAAACATCATCTGAACAGCTGTCCCCCGATTGGTCTGTAAATATCGGGCGTGCTGCTGCGCAAATCATCAAAAAGAAACTGCACGGCTATCAGGCGGAATTGAAAGACCATGAACAAATCTCCCTGATTATGCTCGATTCCGCCACGCCTGGGCGCATGGCATTAACTTATTACCAAGAGTTTCTGCCTGCCGATTATTTCGCCAATTTGGATGCATGGATTGATGATTTTTCTTGGTATCAGCGTTACAGCATTGAAGTCCAAAACGGTAAGAAAAACGACAAGCGTACCCAATGGCGCTTCGTCCCTCCGTCGCCTTACAGCATTGCCGAAGCCGTGTACGGCAAATCCCTGTCCGACACGCTCAAAAAACAACTTTATGCCCGCCTTTTGCCTGTTATTGCAGGCGGAACATCCGTGCCGATTCCCGAAGATTTGGTGCGTCAAAGTTTTCAGGCAGCCTGCAATCCTAATGGTTGCGAAAACTGGGAATGGCAAAGAAACATCGGCGTCGCCTGCGCCCTATACAAAGGCTGGCGCGCTCGTCATCACGATTTATCACAACGGAGAACTTACCCTATGAGTTTGGATACCCAAAACCGCTCGCGCGATTATATATTTGGCAGATTACTAGCTATTGCCGAGCATTTAGAACGCACCGCGTTGAGAATAGCCAACGAAACCCGTGCAACCAACGCAGAAAACTACATGCAGCGTTTTGTTATGCGTCCGTTTCATACATGGGAGCAGCTTGAAACCAATCTGAAACCGTATAAAGATCGATTGCGTAAAGACTACCCAGTTAGGATTTCGGAAAAATTTGTTTTAACTAGCCCGATAGGCTTTTTGAACAATCGAGAAAACGAAATTAATCAGCTTATATGCGTGCTGGATGATTTGAAACAGGAAGGATGCGATTTAGACAAACCTTTGGAACCAGAATTCCTGTTAGGATACCACAGCCAAAAAATGGCGTATCGCAACAAATCTAACCAACCCGAGCAAGAAGTAACCGAAACCCACGAATAACCCATTTAAAGGAAAACAAAAATGAGCTTAACCAAAAAAATCGACTTCGCCTTAATCCTGAAAGTAACCAACGCCAACCCCAACGGCGACCCCTTAAACGGTAACCGCCCGCGTGCCGATTTCCAAGGCTTCGGCGAAATGACCGACGTGTGCTTGAAACGCAAAATTCGTGACCGCCTGCAAGACAGCGGCGAGAGCATCTTCGTGCAATCGGACGAAAAGAAAACCGACGGAATGACCAGCTTGGCCAACCGCGCCAAAGACAAAGATGTCGGCTTGGGTGCGGATGCCTTTAACGCCAAAAAAGCCAACAAAGACGACACTGCCAAGAAAGCCTGTGAAAAATGGCTGGATGTACGCAGCTTTGGACAAGTTTTTGCATTCAGCGGCGATGGTAGTAGTGGCATCTCCATCGCAGTGCGTGGCCCTGTTACCATTCAATCCGCATTCAGTGTTGAGCCGATCAACATCACCAGCACACAAATCACTAAAAGCGTCAGCGGCGAAGGCGACGGTACGAAAAAGTCCTCCGACACTATGGGCATGAAGCACCGCGTCGATAACGGCGTGTACGTTGCCTTCGGCGCGATGTCGCCGCAGCTTGCCGAGCGCACCGGCTTTTCAGACGATGATGCCGAAAAAATCAAAGCCGTACTCACCAAACTCTTTGAAGGCGACGCATCATCTGCCCGCCCCGAAGGCAGCATGCAGGTGTTGAAACTTATCTGGTGGGAACACAACAGCAAAGCAGGACAATACTCTTCTGCCAAAGTGCATGGTAAGTTAAAAGAAATTATTGAAGAAAAAATAAAAAATAAATCCATTGATGGACTGATTGGGGACATAACCGAAGAAAAACTTACCGTTACGGGAAATGGAGCGTCATTGAAACCCGAAATCCTTGATGGTTTTTAACTTCTAAAAACGTTCAAAAAGATGACCGCACTTTTAACCAAAACCCAAGGGGAAAATCAGGACACGCGCCTGATTCCCCTTTCCGCCCTGCAACACTACGCCTTCTGTCCGCGTCAATGTGCCTTGATTCACAACGAGCAGGCGTGGGAGGAGAATTATTTGACCGCGCAGGGCAAAGCGCTACATGAGCGGGTGGATTCGGGCGAGCCGGAAACGCGCAAGGGCGTGCGTTTTGAGCGGACGGTGCATGTGTCGGCGGAGAAACTGGGTATCAGCGGCGTATTGGATTTGGTGGAAGTGGACACGAAAACAGGCCATCTGAAACCTGTGGAATACAAACGCGGCAAGCCCAAACCCGACCCGATGGACGAAATTCAGCTTTGTGCCCAAGGTTTGTGTTTGGAAGAAATGACGGGGC
>NZ_KE952601.1:6929-8673 GCF_000466335.1 Aggregatibacter sp. oral taxon 458 str. W10330
CATCGTGTTTTCAGACGACCTGCGCGCCCAAACACTCGCCACCATCGCCGCCGTGCGTGAACTCCTAAACAGCGGCCAAACTCCGCCGCCCAACTACGGCAAACGCTGTAAAGCCTGCTCGCTGGTAGAGATTTGCCAGCCGGAGTTATTGGGGAAACGGGATAGGAGTGTGGGGTATGTGAAGGGATTGTTTGGGGAATAAAAGTTTGGGGAATAAAAAATAGGAGATTCATATTATGAAGATATTAGATTTTGTTTTTGATTTTGGTAAACCATCATTTAATGGAACTGGAGGCTTATGTCGAGTACGTACATACGTAGCGAAAGACAGTAAACCCGTTACTTTTTTAACTGAGTTGGATAAAAATGATGGTCAATCTGTAACAAATGCTGTTGAATTTATTATCGATAAACTAATTTTAGATAGAGGATTTAATGAGCATGTTTTTATAGAACATTATGAACGAAATAACGATATATTGTTTCATGATACTTTTGATATGGTATTTATTGAAAATAAGAAACCTAAGTGGAATCAGTTGAGTAAAATTGAAGTTGAAAACCTTATTGGTAAGGATGATTTTACTGACTTAAAAAATGATAGATCATCAAAAAATGAAAGAATATTAGAGCAAGCTGATAGCATTAGATTCAAAAGAAATCCGTGGATTGATTCGCCATATCAAAAGAGTAATTCTTTTATTCAAAGAAAGTTATCAATTGAAAAACAAATGAAATCTAAAAATGATCTTATCAAATTAATTGAAAGTAAATGTATAGAGCAAGATCTTCTGGCCTTTCTAAAGCAAGATTTATCATTTTTTGGAGAGGTATATTCTAATCCTGAAGATGAATATATTGTATTTTCCGAGTTTCCAATTGAAAATGGTTCAAAAGATAAAAATGGTTCTATAGATTTTGTTGTATTTACAGGTCGGAGCCGAATGGATGTAATATTAATTGAAATAAAAGGAGCGAATTTTAATTTATTTAATCAAAATGGATATTGCCAACCTCACGCAGATATTTCGAAGGCTTCCCAGCAAATACGAGACAGATTACACGCGGTCTATTATGAGAATATGCCTAGCTTTAAAAAACAGTGTCACATTTTTAGAGATGAGGCTGAAAATGGCAAATCCACATTTAAAAATTACTTAGTAGGAGCAGAAGGAAAGCTATTAGTAGATCCAAATAAAGAAATTAAAATTCGAACTGTAATTATTGGAGGTAGAACACAAGATGACCAAAAAGAAAGTTTGGAAAGGCATAAGTTCGAAAGATCACAGACTATACCTATTACTTTAGAATCTTGGGATACGTGGATTAGAAAATTGAAACGAGAAAACTAATTTGAAATTATTTCAGTGATTAGCTATCAATAATTTTCAGTAGCCCAGCAACTGCCTCAAAAACTGCGATTAAAATCCAAGGAGTTCCCCATGCGCAAACTGCAAAACACGCTCTACATCACCACCCAAGGCAGCTATCTGCATAAGGAGCGGGAGACGCTGGTAGTGGAACAGGAGCGTAAGAAGGTAGCGCAGTTGCCGGTACATTCCATCGGGCATATTTTCTGTTTTGGTAATGTGCTGGTATCGCCTTTTCTGCTGGGGTTTTGTGGTGAAAATAATGTGAATTTGGCGTTTTTTACGGAAAACGGACGTTATTTGGGGCGGCTTCAGGGGCGGCAGAGCGGCAATGTACTGTTGCGTCGGGCGCAGTATCGGGTGTCGGAGCAAAA
>NZ_KE952602.1:0-17212 GCF_000466335.1 Aggregatibacter sp. oral taxon 458 str. W10330
GGTTGTCAGCCTTGTTCATTATATCGCGAGGATTTTTTCTGTTCATCGCGTAAGCTATTTGCCTCCATACGCATAGTGCATGGTTTTTATAGCTAGACTTTGGCTGGCTATAATAAAAAAGACGGCGTTTGATTTTCACATTAAACGCCGTCTTTTTATCAACGATTGGCTTTTGCCGAATTTTTCTTATTACAGGCAATTACCCTAAGATTTTGTCTAATTCTTTGCTGACATCTTCTACTTTTTGAGTGCCGTCTAAGCGGAAATATTGGGTGTTGCCCGCTTTGGCTTCTGCTTGGTAGTAATCCACTAATGGTTTGGTGGTGTTGTGATACACTTTCAAACGGTCTAACACGGTTTCCGGTTTGTCATCGGCACGGATAATTAAATCTTCGCCGGTGACATCATCTTTGCCTTCGACTTTTGGTGGGTTGTAAACGATGTGGTAAGAACGACCGGAAGGTTGGTGTACACGACGACCGCTCATACGTTCTACGATCACTTCATCCGGTACATCAAATTCCAACACATAATCAATGGCGATGCCGGCAGATTTTAAGGCGTCAGCTTGTGGAATTGTACGTGGGAAACCGTCAAGTAAGAAACCTTTGGCGCAGTCAGGTTGGGCTACGCGTTCTTTTACTAAGGAAATGATTAAATCATCCGGCACTAATTGACCGGCGTCCATTAAGGTTTTCGCTTGTTTGCCTAATTCGGTGCCGGCTTTGATCGCAGAGCGTAACATGTCACCCGTGGAAATTTGCGGGATGGCAAATTTATTCATGATGAATTGTGCTTGTGTCCCTTTTCCTGCGCCCGGTGCGCCTAATAGAATAATTTTCATGTTGTCCTCTTTTTTAAATGAAAAATAACTGAAAAAACCACCGCACTTTTCCTATTTCGGGAAGAAAGTGCGGTCGGTTTTGAAAATGTTTTATTAATCGTGGCGTATGGTTGCTTAATTCCCTAAAAATGTCAATTGCTTGCATTCGGTGTGGTGGCTTTTTCGTTCCACGGGGCGACCCAGCATAAGCAGAGCATGCCTGGGATGGCTAAAAATAAGCAAATCCAGAAGAAATGGTAGTAGCCTACCGCTGCAACGATTTCGCCGGAAAGTGCGCCAAGCCCTTTGCTCGGTAAGGCGGCAAGGCTGGTAAACAACGCTAGTTGAGTTGCGGTGTAAAGCGGGTTGGTTTCCCGTGCCATAAAGGCTACAAACGCCGCGGTGCCAAGCCCCACGCCAATGTATTCGCCACAAATCACAATGCCGAGCTTTAAGCGTGCTGCGTTATCGACAACGTGGAAATAATCAAATCCGGCAAGCCAAATAAAGCCACCGATAGTAATCAGTTGAATAAAACCAAAGACCCAAAGCGCGCGGTTAATGCCGAGACGCAACATCACAATGCCACCTGCCATGCCGGCAATAATGCTCGACCACAACGCGGTGCTTTTTACCACTAAAGCAATGTCTGTTTTGCTAAAGCCCATGTCCACGATGAATTTACTTTGTAATGTGGTAGCGAGGGCATCACCGAATTTATACAGAAAGAGAAACGCAATAAAGCCAATCCCTGCATAAATGCCTTTACGCTGGAAAAATTCTTGGAGCGGAATGGTAAAAGCTTGATAGAACGGCTGCTTGCTTTGATGAATTTGAATTTGTGGTTCGCGACTTAAAAAGAAGGTCATAAATAGCCCACACAGCATGAAAAGTGCGGTCAATAAAAACACCGTTTTCCATGGCAGGAACGTGGCGAGATACAATGACAGTCCACCGGGAATTAAGCCTGCAATACGATAAGCGTTAATGTGAATGGTATTGCCTAAGCCCAGTTCGTTATCGCGCAAAATTTCCCGTCGATAGGCATCTAATACAATGTCTTGGGTGGCGGACATAAAGGCGATGAACGTGGCCAGAAAAATGACAATCTGCATTTGTTCTTTCGGATCGTATAAACCGATCAGGTAAAGACTCAGCAGAAGCAAGAGTTGGGAAATGGCGAGCCAACTGCGACGGCGACCGAGAAATCGAGGAAAATAGCGATCCAGCAGGGGCGCCCACAAAAATTTGAGCGTGTAGGGTAGGGTGACTAAGGTAAAAGCCCCGATGGTTTGAACGCTAATGCCATTATCCGACAACCAAATTGGCAACATTTGCAACAGCACGAAAAGCGGCAAACCGGAGCTGAAGCCGGTAAAAACACAAATCAGCATATTGCGGCTGAAAATTTGAGTGGCGAGAGAAGGCTTAATCGGTTGTTCTGTCATCATGATTTCAGGGAAATTTTATTCGACGGCAATTTCTTTAATGCGGAGTTCATCGCCGCTTTGGCGTTGTAAATGCACGCTGCCGCAATTTGGGCACGTGCTGTTATTGGCTTGAATTTCGACCAGCTGTTTGCAATCCCAACACCAAGCTTTGGCAGGAATAGAAATTAAATGAAGCTTACAATTTTCCGCCGGTGTACCTTGCGCTGCCATTTCAAAGCCAAATTCCAACGCACTGGGTTCAATGCAAGAAAGGGCACCGACCTCCAGCCAGAGGTCGGTGACTTTGTTGACTTTGTGTTGTTTGCATTGCTGCTCAACAATTTCAATGATGTTTTGACACAAAGAGAGTTCGTGCATGACACTTAATCTCTATAGCCTTTCGGGTTATTTTTTTGCCAATTCCACGTGTCTTTCATCATTTGTGCTAAACCGCGCTCTGCTTTCCAGCCCAATTCTTTGGCGGCAAGGCTCGGATCAGAATAGCAAGTGGCGATGTCGCCCGGACGACGATCGACCAATTTATAAGGAATTTGAATGTCATTGGCTTGTTCAAAGGCTTTTACCATATCTAATACAGAATAGCCTACGCCGGTGCCTAAGTTATAAATGTGCAAGCCGGCATCGTCTTGATGGCGATCCAACGCTTTTAAGTGGCCAATCGCCAAATCCACCACATGAATATAATCGCGCACGCCGGTGCCGTCATGGGTGTCATAGTCGCTACCGAATACGGAAAGTTGTGGCAATTTGCCGATTGCCACTTGGCTGATGTAAGGCAATAAGTTGTTTGGAATGCCATTCGGATCTTCGCCGATCAAACCGCTTTCATGTGCGCCCACCGGATTGAAATAGCGCAAAATGGTCATGCTGAATTTGGGTTCAGCTTTGGCAATATCGCGTAGGATTTGTTCCACCATAAACTTAGAGGTGCCGTACGGGTTAGTCGTGCCGCCCACTTTGCAGTTTTCGGTAATCGGAATGATTTCAGGATCACCGTAAACGGTGGCGGAAGAACTGAAGACGAAATTCCACACGCCGGCTTTTTTCATTTCTTGTAATAAAACCAATGAGCCGGTGACGTTGTTCATATAGTATTCGGCCGGTTTTTGCACGCTTTCGCCAACTGCTTTTAAGCCTGCGAAGTGAATGACGGAATGAATCGGATTTTCAGCAAAGATTTTTTGTAACAAGTCGCGATCTAACACATCGCCTTCATAAAATTTTACGCTTTTGCCGGTGATTTGTTTTACGCGATCTAAGGATTTTGGCGAAGCGTTGCAAAGATTGTCTAACACTACAACATCTTTGCCGGCATTTAATAATTCGACGACAGTATGCGAACCGATATAACCGGCACCGCCGGTGACTAGAATGGACATTTTAATTTCCCCTTATTGCGAATATAACTCATAGAAATTGTGTGCTAGTATAACACTGTTTTTAAATCAAAACATGAGACGGATTAGTCGCTTATTTATTCTTGGGAGGAAACTATGAATTGGTATTTGCATGTACTCAAAAACTACGCCACGTTTTCAGGACGGGCAAGACGAAAAGAATATTGGATGTTCTTTTTAATCAGTGCACTAATCAGCATTGTATTGACGCTGTTGGATATCTTGCTAGGAACGTATAGCGTGGAATATGAAGCCGGGCTTTTTAGCGGACTGTATTCATTGCTGATTCTGATCCCGAGTATCGCAGTTGTCGTTCGCCGTTTACATGATACGGATCGAAGCGGATGGTGGATTTTAATTTCATTAATTCCTCTTATCGGTGTTATTGTGTTGTTTGTGTTTATGTGTTTGGATAGTCAGCCGGGAACAAATCGTTTCGGCGTGAACCCAAAAGAAGCTGCATCACAAACGCTTCCTGCGGTCGAAACAGATCGTTTTATCAGCTAATTATCAGTGCGTAGCGTGCAACTTGTTGCACGAATGATTAACCTCGATGCGTAATTCACGATTTTGCACGCTACGATTCTAATTTTTTTATTCAAATAGAGAGAAGGCAAGAAGCATATTCGCTTTCTCTTTTTTATTTCTTGCGCAAACGTTTACTTCTTTTGGCGTTGCGGTAAAATACCGCCCTCTTTTTTTCAACGACAAATTAAAAGGTAATTTCATGTCATCTTCTCCATCTTCCGCTTTAGAAAAACGCTTTGAGTTGACTAAACGCGGCTCTACCGTACGTAAAGAAATTGTGGCAGGTTTAACCACTTTCCTCGCGATGGTGTATTCTGTTATCGTTGTGCCGAACATGTTAAGTGCGGCAGGTTTTCCGGCTGAATCGGTCTTTATTGCAACCTGCTTAGTTGCAGGCTTAGGCTCGCTCTTAATCGGTTTTTGGGCGAATGCGCCAATGGCAATCGGTTGTGCTATTTCTTTAACGGCATTTACGGCATTTAGCTTGGTTATCGGACAAAAAGTGAGTATTCCGGTTGCCTTAGGTGCGGTCTTTTTAATGGGGATTTTCTTCACGCTCATTTCTGCCACAGGTATTCGCGCATGGATTTTGCGTAATTTACCGGTGGGGATTGCACACGGTGCAGGTATCGGTATCGGTTTATTCCTGCTTTTAATCGCTGCAAACGGAGTAGGGCTTGTGGTGAGCAACCAAGCCGGTTTGCCGGTAAAATTGGGCGAGTTCACTGCGTTTCCGGTGATGATGTCATTAATTGGTTTGGCGTTAATTATCGGCTTAGAAAAAATGCAAGTGAAAGGCGGCATTTTATGGGTGATCATTGCGATTACCGTGGTCGGCTTAATTTTCGATCCGAATGTGACCTTTAACGGCCAAGTCTTCAAAATGCCAAGTTTCGGTGAAGAGTCTTTATTCTTGCAATTAGACATCATGGGCGCATTGCAACCGGCCATTTTACCGGTGGTGTTTGCGTTAGTGATGACTGCGGTATTTGATGCCACAGGCACCATCCGCGCAGTGGCAGGACAAGCGGATTTATTGGATAAAGACGGTCAAATCATTAATGGCGGTAAAGCCTTAACCTCCGACTCCGTGAGTAGTTTATTCTCCGGTATTTTCGGCACAGCACCGGCAGCCGTGTATATCGAATCCGCAGCAGGGACTGCCGCCGGCGGTAAAACCGGTATCACCGCGATCGTTGTTGGCGTATTGTTCCTGTTGATGTTGTTCTTCCAACCATTAGCGTTTTTAGTGCCAAACTATGCGACAGCACCGGCGTTAATGTACGTGGGATTATTGATGTTAAGCAACGTCAGCAAATTAGATTTTGACGATTTCGTTGGCGCCATGAGCGGTTTGATTTGCGCGGTGTTTATCGTGTTAACGGCAAACATTGTGACCGGCATTATGTTGGGCTTTGCAGCATTGGTGATTGGCCGTGTGGTGAGTGGCGACTTCAAACGCTTAAATATCGGCACCGTTGTGATTGCTGTTGTTTTAGTGGCTTTCTATGCTTGCGGTTGGGCGATTTAATTCAGTCGATAAAGACAACAAAGGCGCATTTTGATGCGCCTTTTTGTTTGCCTTAATTTTGAAAAACAGTGAAAAAACCGACCGCACTTTGTAGCTTATCATCGTAGAAGATGAGCGGAATGCGTTGGCGTTGCCAAGGGGCGACGTTCAACTGTTGCCACACTTTTTTAATGTCTTTATTCACGCCGTTTGGGGTTAATTTCACCTTGCCCGAATAACGAAATCGAATCCAAACTTTCGTTCCCTCTAAGGGTAAATTTAACGCTTCTTGATGTGTTTGCCCATTTTCATCCTGCCAAAGTGCGGTCATTTTTTCGGTTGTTTTTTGCAGTAACAACGAGCCTAAATGATCCGGCAAGGAAATGGGGTGATCAAATGTTGCCTCAACATATTTCTGTGAAATATCGGTAAACATCGGTGTGAGAAATAAACGGTTTTGATAGCGGCGGACAATGTTATCGCCTAGGCGAAATTGCGGTTGTGCATCGGCTTTCGCGAAAATGACATCCGAAATAATTTGTTCTAATTGCACGAGAGAGGGGAGGGTAACGCCCCAATCTTGCAACCATAAGCGTAACAAGGCGCGTTGTTTCACCGGCGAATAGTCGGCGAAATGTTGCAGGTTAAAAGTGCGGTCATTTTTCACGATGTTTTTTTGATATTCTTCCGCTAACAGCTCATTAAGCAGTTGCTGTTGTTCATAACAATGTTGTGCTGAACGTTGCACTGCCGAATCAAAATGCGCCCAGCGTTGGCGCAATTCAGGCAACACGATGTTACGCAGAAAATTGCGATCGTATTGATTATATTCGTTGCTTTCGTCCTCAACCCAACTTAGCCCTTCCTGTTGTACAAACGCCAGCAATTGTTGTCGGCTAAAATTCAATAGGGGGCGAAAAATAGGTACGCCGTAAACATTGCTTTTCGACGGCATAGCGCCTAAACCTTGCACGCCACTACCACGTTTTAGGGCAAGGAAAAACGTTTCCGTTTGATCTTGTTGATGGTGTGCCGTGGCGAGCCATTCGGTCGGTAAAATTTGCTGTGCAATGGCTTCATAACGGGCTTGGCGGGCACCTGCCTCAATGCCGTTTTTTGCGCTGACGTTAACATGTTGAATTTGCAACGGAATATGGAATTGGCGGCAAATTTGTTGGCAATGGGATGACCAAGCATCGGCATGGGGGCTTAATCCGTGATGAATATGAATGGCGCGCAGCTGAAAGTGCGGTTGTTTTTCACGGAGTTTCGCAAATAAAGCGAGTAGCGCGGTGGAATCCAAACCACCGCTAAACCCAATAAGAAAGTGAGTTTGGTTTGGAGCAAGTTGGCGGAGTTGCTGTGAAAAACAGTCGAGGAGCATAGACGAATGGCACGGGTAGAGGACATTCCCTCCCGTCTTCGGGAGGGATTTAAATGAGACTTTTTTTATACGTAGCCGTAACTCATTAAACGTTGATAACGACGTTCTAGCAGCTTTTCTGTGTCAAAGACGTCAAGGTCGTCTAAATCGGCGAGTAGGCGTTTTTTCAAGTTTTGCGCCATTTCATCGTAATTGCGGTGCGCCCCGCCCAACGGTTCCGGTACGATATTATCAATTAAGCCGAGTTCTTTTAAGCGGCTGGCAGTTAATCCCATGACTTCTGCTGCGGTGGAGGCTTTATCGGCGCTTTTCCATAAAATAGATGCACAACCTTCCGGCGAAATCACGGAGTAGGTCGAGTATTGCAACATATTGACTTTATCACCCACGCCGATAGCCAACGCACCGCCGGAACCGCCTTCACCGATAACGGTACAAATTACCGGCACTTTGAGGGTCGACATTTCGCGTAAGTTACGTGCGATGGCTTCTGACTGACCGCGTTCTTCCGCGCCTACACCCGGATAAGCGCCCGGAGTGTCAATGAAGGTGATGATAGGCAATTTGAAACGCTCTGCCATTTGCATGAGGCGTAAAGCTTTTCGGTAGCCTTCCGGTGCCGGCATACCAAAGTTGCGTTTTACTTTATCTTTCACGGTACGCCCTTTTTGGTGGCCAATCACCATCACCGGTCTGCCGTCTAAACGTGCTAATCCGCCAACAATGGCCTTGTCATCGGCAAAAGCACGATCACCGGCAAGTTCTTCAAATTCGGTGAAAATATGTTCGATGTAGTCAAGAGTATAAGGACGATTCGGATGACGGGACATTTTTGACACTTGCCACGCATCTAAATTTGCAAAGGTTTTTTCGGTTAATTCGATGCTTTTTTTCTGTAAACGGGCAATTTCATCATCAAGATTAATTTCATTATCCTGTGTTGTCATTGCACGCAAAGATTCGATTTTCGCTTCAAGTTCGGCAATGGGTAATTCAAAATCTAAGTATTCTTGACTCATGTGTGATTCCTAATTTTGTGAAAATTTTGCACCGCACTTTAACAAGATTTTGGTAGTGGTGCAATTGGACGCGCTATTCTATGCGTTTTTTTCATAAAAGTCATACCATTTCATCTGGTAACACCAGCTAAGGCTATGTAATGAAAGTGTTTATTGCCTTTACGCGGGAAACGAAAAATGAAAAAAATGCGTGAAATATCAGGTTATGCGCTAATTGACAATCAGCTAAAACGATTTTATTATGTAACCACTTTCAAGATAAGATGTTTGAAAGTCAGGATTGGTCTCCTGAAATAAGCGGGCTGAAGGTATAGAACACTTTTAGTATCAGTATGTCGCAAACTACAAACCATCATCCATCAATGGTGGACTAGGTAGAAACCCGCAAGGACGCGACGCAGCGAACCGCTTGCTGTTAAGACCAATTCTGCTTAGTTCACCACCCTTTTCTCTCATCTTCACATTCATTTATACATCTTGACACCATCGATATCACCTGCTTTTTGTCTTGAAAAAGGCATTTCCATTAATGAATCCTAAACCCAATCACGCTATAATTACGCCATTCGTTTAACAAAAAGGAAGTAAGCATGACAGAGCAGGCTTTGCACGCGGAACAGAATGAATGCCTCATAACAAACGACATTCGGCTGACGCAATATAGCCACGGCGCCGGTTGAGGCTGCAAAATATCGCCTAAGGTTTTAGAGGAAATTTTGCATACCGAAATGGCACCGTTTATTGACCCGAATCTCCTTGTCGGCAACGACACCAAGGATGACGCGGCGGTGTATGATTTGGGCAATGGTACGTCGATCATCAGTACTACGGACTTTTTCATGCCCATTGTCGATGATCCTTTTGATTTTGGACGCATTGCGGCAACCAACGCCGTAAGCGATATTTTTGCCATGGGCGGCAAACCGATCATGGCGATTGCGGTGTTTGGCTTCCCGATTAACAAATTGCCTGCAAGCGTGGCACAACGCATTATTGACGGCGGTCGTTTTGCTTGCCAGGAAGCGGGGATTGCCCTTGCCGGCGGACATTCTATTGACTCGCCTGAACCGATTTTTGGCTTAGCTGTAACCGGCATTATCGACACCGAGAAAGTGAAACGAAATGCCACGGCACAAGCAGGCTGTCACTTGTATTTAACCAAACCGTTGGGCATTGGCGTATTAACGACGGCAGAAAAACAAGGCAAATTAAAAGCCGAACATAAAGGCTTGGCGACCAAGTGGATGTGCCAAATGAATTTGCTGGGCAGTCAGCTTTCAAACATTGACGGCGTTACCGCCATGACGGATGTCACCGGTTTCGGTTTGTTAGGGCATTTAGCCGAAATCTGCGAAGGCTCCAACCTCAATGCCGAAGTTGATTTCGCTAGCATTAAAACCCTAGACGGTGTGTTCGATTACATCGCACAAGGTTGTATTCCGGGCGGTACAAACCGTAATTTCGACAGCTATGGACACAAAATCGCACCGATTACAGATTTACAAAAAGCCGTGTTATGCGACCCGCAAACTTCCGGCGGCTTGCTCATCGCCGTTAAACCGGATTCGGAAAAAGAGGTTTTTGCTGTCGCCAAAGACGCTGGTGTTGAGCTGTATCCTGTCGGTAAACTCATGGAACGACAAGTTACACCAGAATTTATTGTGGTGAAATAGCGTTGATTTTTTGATTAAAGTGCGGTCATTTTTCCAAGTGTTTTTTGAAATGAAAAATATTTGAAGAAATGACCGCATTTTTTTAGTCATGAAAATTTATGCTAGCTCGGGTTTCCTAACGCGTGTTATCAAGGGAGGGGAGATTTTAATTGGTGAATTGGAAGTATATTTCCAATTTTATTTATTTTTCTTTGAATTGGAAACTAAGTTCCAGTTTTAGAATTAACATCAAAATGATAGCGCCAGCGTCCACGCTGGTGCTACTTAATAAAATATTTCGAATTTACCCATAACTATCGGCAGAACCAATGTTCAAAATCGATTGGATTTTTTGACCGCACTTTTAGCTGAGAGGCACAAGCGAGGACGCTTGCGCCATCGTGGGGGGCTTAATAAAACATTATAAATTTTACTTACAACCATTGGCAGAACCAATATTTAAATTTTGACCGCACTTTTAGTTGATAGGCACAAGCGAGGACGCTTGCGCCATCGAGGGAGAATATTCAAGAGTTCTATCCTCTTTCAAATTCTTTAAATTAATCCAACTCATCGTCATTATCTATTGATTCTTTATTCCTGTATCCATCCTTGTACTTAATTGCAAGTTTCACATAATCTTTCTCAATTATTTCTTGATTATTAGCTATTTCTTCTATTAATTTAACTAGTTTAGTTTCATCCCCATAAATTTTTACTAAATTATCCCAATGTAAAGTTTTCTCTCGATAGATAGTAGGATCACTTCCACGTTGCGACTTAACTTCAGAAATTGATGATTTCAGTAAAGATAATAATACTTCATGAGAACTTAGTCTATCATTAGAGATACGCTTTCCTTTTAAAAAGGAGAAATAAAGAATACGTGATAAATTGTAACTTTCTGATAATTCTTTAATTGTTGCAACTGAAATGTCACTCAAAAAAATTTCTTCTAATTTTTCTTCCTCAGTTTTAGATGCTAAGTTATGAGAGTGTCCAACTATTTTTATAATATCAAACTTCCCATACAGATCACAAGAATCAAATAGTTGAGTAATAGTTTCTATTTTATCTCCATCAGGAATATTTATAAGCAATCTATAAACTAAATTCCTCCATATCATATCCGCCCCAAAGTCAAAGAATCCTAGTTCTTTTTCAGGCACTCTTGGTAAATTTCTATATAATGTTGGTATAGTTGCTAGAGCTATTTCTTTAGTAAAGTCTTTTTCATAGTCAATTAAATTGTTAACTACATTTTCTAGAGAATCGTCAGGAACAGCTGATAAAGCGATCTTGAAATCTTCTTCTGACTGCATTGCAAGCCAAACTTTTTGTGATAATTTAACATTTATGAACTCAGGACTCATAACTTGTTCAAAATATAAATCAAAGAATGCCGAATAAGCAATCCTTCTATTTTTTAGGAATTCATTATTTGAATTTATATTATCAATATCAAATAAAATTTCTAAAAAATAATCATACATTTCATTATCTTGAATAAAATTCTTTAACTTATCTTTTCTTTTATCATCATTTGAGCGTACTAAAATATAATCTTTAAGTTCAAAAATTTCTTTAAATTTATTTGGGTAGAAAATCCTTATTGCTTCAATAGTGAGTAAATCAACCACATCAATTTCTGCACCTAATTGTTTAAAAATATTCGATAGTGAGGACGTGTAACGCCTAATATCTCGAATGTTTTTTATTGTTGGCTTAATGATATTCCAATATGCATTAGACCAACGCACCTTATCTAGGTAAACATCCCCTAAAATCTTATCTAAAGATGAAAATAAATTTTCTTGTAATAGTTTTTTAGGTACCTGTGGTATATCGAATGGAATCTGAATTATCTTCTCTAAATAATCCCGTCCATCAATGTTATTATCATTTAATGTTTTAATTACTCTATTTTTATCAAATGATAAAACATAAACAATATTAGGAAAGTTTCCTGTGACTCTGACCAATTTTAGAATTGATTGTAATTCATCAGATGATAAACGGTCTATATCATCTAAAATTACAGTAATAGGTTTACTTATTTCCTTTAGAACTTTAATTAATTTATCACGTTGATTTTTCAAACTGTTTTTTTCTTTCTTTTTCTTTGAAAAAAAACCTAAACAGCCACCCAAGACACTAAAATAATTTCCTACAAATGGAATAGGTTTTAAATTAGATAACAACTCTCCAAAACTACTCAAACTATTAATTAGCTCATTATCATCCTCATAATCTCTTAACTGAGCAGAGATTTCAGTAAAAAATAAAGCAACTAAGTTATGAGCATCACTAAACATCCAAGGATTGAAATCAAGTACAAAAGAATTTTTTTCTAATTCTGGTCGCATTAAATTTATATAGGATGTTTTACCATTTCCCCATTCTCCACATAATCCCACAACCAAACCTTCTTTATAGTCAAATGAAAAAATGTGTTTAGCAAATGCTTCTGCACTACTAGCTCTATCTAATAAATCATTGCTAGAATCTTTTATTGGATTATCGCTTATTAATTCCATATATTTTCCTTTAGTAAATGCTCATATCTTTTATGTGTAACCCTACTTCATCGCCACACCCAACCATTTCATCATCTCTCTCTCATCCCAACCTTTACGTTTGGCATAATCTTGAGCTTGGTCTTCATCGATGCGACCTAAAGTGAAATAGTTGCTTGCCGGGTGGGTGAAGTACCAACCGCAGACGGAGGCTGCAGGCCACATGGCGTAGCTTTCGGTGAGTTTCATGCCGATGCGTTGTTCTACCTTTAATAAATCCTCAGATAGCGCGCGTCTTCTGACGCGTGCTTTTAACCCAAAATAAATAACCTAAATTCATTAATGAAAATAGTGAAAATCTGAATCAAATGAAATTGATGTTTTGGACTCGCGTTAGGAAACGTGAGTCATTGTGGGAATACAAAGATTTTTCATGGATTTTTTAGAACAAGTTAATCAATGCATAAAATAAACGCGCATTGTCTTGTGTCAAAAAAATAGCTCGGGAGAAACGAGCTATTTTCTATCTGATCTATCAGAGAAGTGCGGTCGTTTTTTCTGTTATTTTTGTGGCACTTCTTCTTGGCAATAGGGGCATTCCATTAAGTGCTGTTCGCCATTATGCACAATAAAATGGCCCATTTTTTTAGCTTTGGTGTCGAGATACGCGGTGTTGTAGCGATTTTCCCCTACGTTTAGCGGTACACGCTCCACCACATTAATACCGGCTTGTTTCATTGTGTCGATTTTTTCCGGATTATTGGTCAGCAAGCGAATTTTTTTTACGCCAAGCAAATCAAAAATATCGGCACACACACTGAAATTCCGTTCATCGGCGGCGAAGCCCAAAGCCAGATTGGCTTCAATGGTGTCCATGCCTTGATCTTGCAGAGAATAGGCGCGGATTTTGTTAATTAACCCAATGCCACGGCCTTCTTCACGGTGATAAATTAACACACCACGGCCTTCTTGATTAATTTGGCGCAATGCGGCGGCTAATTGGAAACCGCAATCGCATTTCAAACTGTGCAAGGCATCGCCGGTTAAACATTCGGAATGGATACGCGCCAATACAGGCTCGTCAGTGTTGCGAATATCGCCCAAAACGAGAGCAACGTGTTCTTTTTTGGTGTCCGGAAATTCAAAGCCCACGATTTTAAATAAACCGAATTCTGTGGGTAAATTGGCTTGGGCGACCAGTTCAATTTTTGCCATAACTTGTCCTTTTGTCCTGATTCTTTTTCTTTTAGTGAGTTCTGATGATAAAATGGCAGTCCGATTATCACTTATGGTTATAAATATGTTAAAAAGATTGTCATTATATACATTATTGCTTTGCCTTGTCCCTCTTTTTGTCTGGCTGTCCGCTTGGCAGTGGAATGGCAATATCGTCTTCGAGAGCTACGAACATCCTTTATATTGGTTAACGGAAAGCGGCAGTGTGCCTTACGCCATCATTACTTGCGGCGTTTTTGCGTTGCTATTTTTACCATTATTTTCCAATCGTAAACAATGGATTTTAGCTGTTGCTGTTATGGCTTTTTCCATGGTCATCACCCAAGGTGTGAAATCCGGCTTAAAAAATGCCTTTTCCGAACCGCGTCCTTTTGTGACGTATGTTACCGAACAAACCGGTAGCAGCACTGGCGCGTTTTATGCACAAGATCGTCAAGCACGAGCGCAAATTGTTGAACAATTCTATCAAACACAACGTAATGTGCCGGAATGGATTAAGGGGCATTATGCTAAGGAAGTCGGGTATTCTTTCCCTTCCGGACATACCATTTTTGCCGCTAGTTGGCTCATGTTGACGGTGGGGTTCATGCAATTAATGGGTAACAAAAGCAGTCGTGCAAAATTATTGGTCGGCTTTATGAGCCTTTGGGCAATTTTAATGCTGGTGAGTCGCTTACGTTTTGGTATGCATTACCCGATTGATTTGTTGATTTCTATTATGATTGCTTGGCTCATTCATTTAGGGATTTTTCAATTTTTGGCCAAGAAAAATTACTTTAAGCCAACGGGTCGCTAATTTTTAGCAAAAAGTGCGGTTGTTTTTTAGGTATTTTTAAAGGAGCATCAAATGCTGTACGGATTAGATATCGGCGGAACCAAAATTGAATTGGCGGTGTTCAATTCTCAGTTGGAAAAACAATATTCCGAACGTGTGGAAACACCGAAAAGCAGTTATGAAGATTGGTTAAATACCATTGTTCATTTAGTGAAAAAAGCCGATGAAAAATTTGGCTGTAAAGGGTCGGTGGGATTAGGCATTCCGGGGTTTGTCAATCAATCCACCGGTATTGCAGAAATTACCAATATTCGCGTGGCGGACAATAAACCGATTTTGCGTGATTTATCGTCGTTGTTGGATCGTGAAGTGCGTGCCGAAAATGACGCCAACTGCTTTGCTTTATCAGAGGCTTGGGATGCAGAAAATGCACAATATCCTTCTGTGTTAGGCTTAATCTTGGGAACCGGATTTGGCGGCGGGTTTGTGATTAACGGAAAAATTTACTCGGGTCAAACCGGCATGGCAGGCGAATTAGGGCATTTGCAACTGAACTATCACGCGCTAAAACTGCTGGGTTGGGATAAGGCACCGATTTATGATTGCGGTTGCGGCAACAAAGCTTGTTTGGATACCTATTTATCCGGTCGCGGTTTTGAAATGCTTTACCGTGATTTGAAAGGCGAAGCGTTACCGGCAAAAGAAATCATTCAGCGTTTCTATGCGGGTGATAAAAGTGCGGTGGAGTTTGTCGGTGTTTTTGTTGAGCTTGCGGCGATTTCTATCGGCAACATTATTACGGCTTTCGATCCACATCTTGTCGTGCTCGGTGGGGGATTATCCAATTTCGATTATTTATATGAGGCGTTGCCAAAAGCATTACCTCCACATTTAATGCGCAGCGCAAAAGTGCCTATGATCAAAAAAGCCAAATATGGCGATTCCGGTGGGGTGCGTGGGGCAGCAGCGTTATTTTTATCGCGTTAATCTCCGCGTTAAATAAAAAATAGCACCTAAAATGGTGCTATTTTTTTATCGATTATTTGGTTTCCGTCAGAATCGCGTGCAACTTGTTGCACGCTACGATGTTGGCGGAAACACTTGTTTATTTCGTCTATGTATTAACTAAGGCTTCCGGATCCGCTTCGCCGGAGCGTTTAACCAATGCGAAGAACAACACAACACAAACAATTGTTGTCGCAAAGCCTAGGTAAACTGACAATTGATAGTCTAAACCGAAACCGATTTTGTTGTAATACAAATAGGTTGCACAGACAGTGGTAATAAACCATGCAGGGATAGATGCCACCCAGTGGAATTTATGATAGCGGTATAAATAAGCTGCCGCTGTCCATAACATCACCATTGCCGTCATTTGGTTCGCCCAAGTGAAGTAACGCCATAACACACTGAAGTCAATGGTTGAAACAAAGTAGCCTAATACGAACAATGGCACAGCAATGAACAAACGTTTTGTCAATGAACGTTGATCAATGTTGAAAATTTCCGCTAATTGTAAACGTGCTGCACGGAATGCCGTATCCCCGGAAGTAATTGGAAGTACAACGACACCTAATACTGCAAAGATACCACCAACGAAACCTAAGAAGTGTAATGAGCTGTCATATACTACTTTAGATGGTGAACCTGCGGCGATAGCATCTTGTAACGCTTGCGGGTTCTCATAGAATGCAAGACCAACCATACACCATACTAATGCAATAATACCTTCAGCAATCATCGCACCGTAGAAAATGAAACGACCTTCTTTTTCATTTTCCGCACAACGTGCCATTAACGGAGTTTGTGTTGCGTGGAAACCGGATAATGCGCCACAAGAAATGGTTAAGAACAATAATGGCCAAATCGGCACATCGCCTTTTACTTGGAAGTTTTGTGTGAATTTATCTAAGGTTAAACCTTGACCATCTGCATCAATCGTACGGAAGAATTCGATAGGATCTACCGCACTGAAGTGCGCAGACACCAAACCGTACACCATACCCACAGACATAAAGAGTAATAACGCACCAAAGAGTGGGTAAATACGGCCGATAATTTTGTCAATTGGTAACAAGGTTGCAAGAATATAGTAAGCAAAAATAATCGCAGTCCATACAGAAACTACGTCTGCTTTATCCATTCCCCATACGCTTAAACCACCGGCTTCAACAGCCTTGTGAACCGCTTCGACATCACCTAATTGCAATGCACCTTGAGATGCGCCCATGATGTCCATGGTGATCGTACCCATTAATTGTGCCGGGCTGGCAACGAAGACCACACCAACCAATAAAAGAAGAACAAGCGCTAAAACGTTGATAAAGACTTTTACTGGGCGACCTAAGAATTTACCGGCTAAGTAAGGCATGGTTGCACCACCATGACGAATACTTAACATCCCGCAGAAATAGTCATGCACGGCACCGGCAAAAATACATCCGATGACGATCCACAACATCGCCACAGGTCCGTATAAGGCGCCGAGAATCGGACCAAAGATCGGACCGGTACCGGCAATGTTTAATAATTGAATTAACCAAATTTTGGTTTTAGACATGGGCATATAGTCCACGCCGTCATTGACTTGGTAGGCAGGTGTTTGGCGCTTAGGATTAATGACAAAAATCTTTTCAATGATTTTGCCATAAACAAAGTAGCCTAAAAGCAGCATCAAAATACAGAAGAAAAACCATAACATATGAGAGTTCCTATATGAAGAACCGGTTACAACACAACAGGTTCAAATTGATATTTAAATGATTTACTCAAAAGTGAGTAAGGCGGCGCTATTGTAGGGTGGTGGGCGAATGATGTAAACAGACAGCAATCTATCGGCGGGAAATATCTTTTTGAAATGTGATGGCGGTCACGTTTTTTATTATAACCAGCCAAAGTCTGGCTATAAAAACCATACGCTA